>NZ_JAHLRC010000118.1:0-10746 GCF_018919545.1 Citrobacter sp. S46_ASV_140 | reverse complement strand
TCAGTACACTGGTCGTTTTCCTGGTGGTGAGCTGGAGTTCTCACATTGTGCACGGTGAGCGCAAAATCGTTGGGCAAAAAGGGTCTAAAGAATGATGTCGTATATCTGGTGGTCGTTACCCCTTACGCTGGCGGTATTTTTTGGCGCACGTAAGCTGGCTGCACGATTTAAAATGCCGCTATTGAACCCGCTACTGGTCGCCATGGTGGTGATCATTCCCATTCTGATGCTGACCGGAATTCCCTACGATCACTATTTCAAAGGCAGTGAAGTGCTGAACGATTTGCTGCAACCTGCCGTTGTCGCGCTGGCCTATCCGTTATACGAACAGCTGCACCAGATTCGCGCTCGCTGGAAATCAATTATTGCCATCTGCTTTGCGGGGAGCGTTGTGGCGATGGTCACAGGTACAACAATCGCCTTGTTGATGGGCGCATCGCCGCAAATTGCTGCGTCAATCATGCCGAAATCGGTAACCACGCCTATCGCTATGGCAGTGGGAGGCAGCATTGGTGGTATTCCGGCCATCAGCGCCGTGTGCGTCATTTTTGTTGGTATCCTCGGGGCTGTGTTTGGTCATACTTTGCTCAATGCGATGCGTATTCGCACCAAAGCCGCACGTGGACTGGCTATGGGTACCGCTTCGCACGCCCTGGGTACCGCACGCTGTGCAGAGCTGGACTATCAGGAAGGCGCGTTTAGCTCTCTGGCGCTGGTTATTTGCGGCATTATCACCTCCTTGGTCGCCCCATTCCTGTTCCCGATTATTCTGGCCCTGGTCGGTTAACCTTCAATTTTTGGCTAATTATTTGCGATGCGTTGCACATTTTTAATTTAAGTTTCATAAGTTGCATACACAATGAGATTTGGATCACATATAAAGCCGTAACAGGCCCGTAAACTACGATTCCATTACATTGTTATGAGGCATCGCCATGCATCCACGTTTTCAAACTGCTTTTGCCCAACTCGCGGATAACTTGCAATCAGCCCTGGCGCCTGTTCTGGCGGATGCGCATTTCCCCGCCATGCTGACTGCTGAGCAGGTCTCTTTGCTGAAACGCGAATCGGGACTGGACGAAGACGCGCTGGCATTCGCTCTACTGCCGCTGGCTGCGGCCTGCGCGCGTACTCCGCTGTCCAACTTCAACGTTGGGGCAATTTCTCGCGGCATCAGCGGCACCTGGTACTTCGGTGGCAACATGGAGTTCCTGGGGGCGACTATGCAGCAAACCGTTCATGCCGAGCAAAGCGCCATTAGCCATGCCTGGCTGCGCGGTGAAAAAGGGCTCGCCGCCATCACCGTCAACTACACGCCGTGCGGCCACTGTCGCCAGTTTATGAACGAACTGAACAGTGGACTGGATTTACGTATTCATCTGCCGGGACGTGCGCCACACGTGCTGCGCGATTACCTACCAGACGCCTTCGGACCGAAAGATCTGGAGATTAAAACACTGCTGATGGACGATCAGGATCACGGCTTCGCGCTGCAGGGCGATGCGTTGACCCAAGCGGCTATCACCGCCGCCAACAGATGTCATATGCCGTACAGCAACTCCCCAAGCGGCGTGGCGCTGGAATGTAAAGATGGTCGAATTTTTAGCGGTAGCTATGCGGAAAATGCCGCCTTCAACCCGACCCTGCCGCCGCTGCAAGGCGCGTTAAACCTGTTGAACCTTAACGGTTATGACTACCCGGATATCCAGCGTGCTGTGCTGGCTGAAAAAGCCGATGCGCCGTTGATTCAGTGGGATGCGACCTCCGCTACCCTGAAAGCGCTGGGCTGCAATAATATTGAGCGCGTGCTGCTCGGTTAATTGCCTGGCGCTACGCTTATCTGGCCTACAATCGCTCCAGGTTGTCGGCCAGATTTGCTGTTGCTACCATCCAACAGGGCCGTTTTGCTGAAAATCCCCTCAATCAGATTGCTGTTTCTTGCGCTACGTCTTCCGGTACAGTAGCCTGATTGAAATTCCATCCAAATAACGAGTTTTCTGCATGTTAAAGCGCGTGTTTTACAGCCTGTTAGTCCTGGTAGGCTTGCTGCTTTTGACTGTGCTTGGGCTCGACAGGTGGATGAGCTGGAAGACCGCTCCCTACATCTACGACGAATTGCAGGATTTACCCTACCGCCAGGTCGGTGTGGTCCTGGGCACGGCGAAATACTATCGCACCGGCGTCATCAACCAGTATTACCGCTACCGCATTCAGGGCGCATTGAACGCCTATAACAGCGGAAAGGTAAACTATCTGCTGCTGAGCGGCGACAACGCGCAGCAAAGCTACAACGAACCCATGACGATGCGTAAAGATCTGATTGCCGCAGGTGTCGATCCCGCTGACATCGTGCTTGATTACGCCGGGTTCCGGACGCTCGATTCAATTGTACGAACCCGCAAGGTGTTCGATACCAACGATTTCATCATTATTACTCAGCGATTCCACTGTGAGCGCGCCTTGTTTATTGCGCTGCATATGGGCATCCAGGCCCAGTGCTATGCGGTGCCCTCACCAAAAGATATGCTCACCGTGCGGGTACGTGAATTTGGCGCCCGCTTTGGCGCACTGGCCGATCTCTATATTTTCAAACGTGAACCCCGCTTTTTAGGCCCGCTGGTGCCCATCCCTACCATGCATCAGGTACCGGACGATGCACAGGGATATCCGGCGGTCACGCCTGAACAACTACTCGAATTACAAAAGAAACAAGGAAAATAAGCATGGATGTACAAACCCTTTTCGTCGTGTTGGCCTTTCTGCTCATTCCCGTATTTTGTTTTCGCGAAGCATGGAAAGGCTGGCGCTCTGGGGCCGTAGATAAAATTAAAAAGAATGCGCGCGAACCGGTTTACGCTTATCGCAATCAAGAGCCCCTGCAATTTTGGTCTTATGTGCTGGTTTATGCCGGGTGCGGATGTTTATCCTTCGGGATGGTCATTTACTTAGTCTTTTATCGCTAAAGAATTTTCCTTTATATTAGCATTTGAGAATAGCTAATATTTTGATAATAGTTACCATTTCAATGTAAGGGATTAATGCTGCCCGCCAGCATTTCCCTCAGACTATCTTCTATTTGTGAATCCTTTCACAGAATACTCTTCCTGCAGTGCTTAGCCTTAAGAATAGCCTTCACTTTTTATATTTTGTTATTAACGGTTTGCCTTAATTTACTCAAGCATTAAGGAAGAAAATATGCCACAACAAAATTATCTGGATGAGCTCACGCCTGCTTTTACCCCATTATTAGCAATAAAAGAGGCTTCCCGCTGTTTATTATGTCACGACGCCCCCTGTAGTCATGATTGCCCGGCGCAAACAGACCCAGGGAAATTTATTCGCTCTATTTATTTTCGTAATTTTAAAGGCGCTGCCGAAACTATCCGCGAAAATAATGCGCTCGGTGCGGTGTGCGCCCGGGTTTGCCCAACCGAAAAATTATGCCAGCGCGGATGTACGCGTTCAGGAATTGATAAACCTATCGATATTGCACGTCTGCAACGCTTTATTACCGATTTTGAACAGCAGACCGCAATGAAAATCTATCAGCCAGCAACAAAAACGCTCGGCAAGGTAGCTATCATCGGGGCGGGTCCGGCAGGGTTACAGGCCAGCGTAACGCTAAGTAATCTTGGTTATGATGTGACAATCTTCGAAAAACAGGCCCAGCCAGGTGGCTGGTTGCGTTATGGCATTCCAGAGTTTCGTCTGCCGCAGGCAGTTTTGGATCTTGAAATTGCCCGTATCGTTGAAATGGGTGTGACCATCAAGTGCAATTGTGAAGTCGGCAATGCCCTTTCCGTTGAGCAACTCAAAGCAGAATACCGCGCCGTACTGGTTACCGTAGGGATGTCTTACGGTTCAACGTTGCCTCTGTTTGAGAGGGCGAATCACGTCGAAATCGCCGTCGATTTTCTGCAACGAGCCCGGCAATCCAACGGCGATATTACCGTCGCACAAAGTGCATTAATCATCGGCGGTGGCGACGTGGCGATGGATGTCGCCAGCACATTGAAGCTGCTGGGCTGCCCGTCAGTCACCTGTGTCGCGCGTGAAGAACTCGCCGACTTCCCGGCCAGCGACAAAGAATTCAGCAGCACACAGGCTTTAGGGGTGTCGATAATTGACGGCTTCACGCCCGTGGCGGTTAGCGGAAATCGAGTCACCTTTAAGCACGTACGCCTGCCAGGAGAACTCACGCTTGAAGCCGAACAGATTATTCTCGCCGTCGGCCAACATGCTCAGCTTGATAATTTCGCCGCGTTAAAGCCACAGCGAAATCTTATCGATACGCACAATTATCAAACCGCCGATCCGGCTCTGTTTGCTGCGGGCGATATTGTTAAAGGCGATAAAACCGTTGTTTACGCCGTGAAAACGGGAAAAGAAGCCGCTCAGGCCATTCATCACTATTTAGAGGGAGCTTGCTCATGTTAACGAAAGATCTTTCTATTACTTTTTGCGGCGTCAAATTCCCTAACCCGTTCTGCCTCTCTTCCTCTCCGGTGGGCAACTGCTATGAAATGTGCGCCAAAGCCTATGATAGCGGCTGGGGTGGCATTGTTTTTAAAACGATCGGGTTCTTTATTGCTAATGAAGTCTCCCCACGCTTTGACCATCTCACCAAAGAAGATACCGGCTTTATTGGCTTCAAAAACATGGAACAAATTGCCGAGCATCCGCTGGAGGAGAATCTGGCCGCAATTCGTCGACTGAAACAGGACTACCCGGACAAAGTCCTGATTGCGTCGATTATGGGGGAAAATGAGCAGCAATGGCAGGAACTGGCCCGCCTGGTTGAAGACGCGGGTGCCGACATGATCGAGTGTAACTTCTCGTGCCCGCAAATGACCTCACATGCCATGGGTAGCGATGTCGGGCAAAGCCCTGAGCTGGTTGAAAAGTATTGTCGGGCCGTTAAACGCGGCTCGTCCCTGCCGATGCTGGCGAAAATGACACCGAACATTGGTGATATGTGTGAGGTGGCTCTGGCGGCAAAACACGGAGGTGCCGACGGTATCGCGACCATCAATACGGTTAAATCCATCACGAATATCGATCTGAACCGAAAAATCGGGATGCCGGTCGTCAACGGTAAATCCAGTATTTCCGGCTACTCCGGCAAGGCCGTTAAACCTATTGCTTTGCGATTTATCCAACAACTGCGCATGCACCCTGAACTGCGCGATTTCCCGATTAGCGGCATCGGGGGAATTGAGACCTGGGAAGATGCCGCCGAGTTTTTACTGTTAGGCGCGGCCACGCTGCAGGTGACCACCGGGATCATGCAGTATGGCTACCGGATTGTGGAGGACATGACCAGCGGGCTGTCACATTACCTCGCCGATCAAGGGATTGACTCACTGGAGGAGATGGTTGGTCTTGCCAATGCCAATATCATCCCCGCGGAGGATCTTGACCGAAGCTACATCGTCTACCCGAACATCCATCTTGATAAATGCGTTGGCTGTGGCCGCTGCTACATCTCCTGTTATGACGGTGGACATCAGGCGATGGAATGGAATGAGGAAACCCGCACACCGTACTGCAACACAGAAAAATGTGTGGGATGCCTGCTGTGTGGTCACGTTTGCCCGGT
Source organism: Citrobacter sp. S46_ASV_140 (assembly GCF_018919545.1). Lineage (NCBI taxonomy): Bacteria > Pseudomonadati > Pseudomonadota > Gammaproteobacteria > Enterobacterales > Enterobacteriaceae > Citrobacter > Citrobacter sp. S46_ASV_140. The sequence goes on along the minus strand of NZ_JAHLRC010000118.1, from coordinate 5,147 downwards.
AGCCTGTATTGAGCTGGGTGAGGTGAAATTTAAATCTGGTGAGAAAGAGCATGCGTTAACGTTGTAACGCTGACAAAAAAGCCCGGTACAGATTACGCTGCACCGGACTTTTTGCAGTATACGATTACTTCTTACGCGCGTACTTCAGTGAGTCCAGCGCGACCGCGAAGATGATAATGCCGCCCTTGATAATGTACTGCCAGTAAGGGTTCACGCCAATGTAGGTCAGACCGTAGTTGATGACGGTGAAGATAATCACACCGGTCACCACGCCAAACACGGTCCCTACCCCGCCGCTGAACGACACGCCGCCAACCACGCACGCCGCAATCGCATCCAGCTCATACATAAAGCCGAGGTTGTTAGTCGCCGAGCCGATACGCCCGGCTTCGAGCAAACCACCGAAGGCATAAAACACGCCAGACAACGCATAGATGATCAGCAGGTTCAGCGCAACGTTGACCCCGGACACTTTCGCGGCTTCAGGGTTTCCGCCGATGGCGAAAATGTTTTTACCGAAGCGGGTCTTGTTCCACAGCACCCAGACAAACGCCACCGCAATCAGCGCATAGAAGGTGATGTAGGAGAGGCGGAAACTACCCAGCGCAATAAAGCCCTGCGCGAAGGTGGAGAATCCGCTGTCAAAGCCAGAAATTGGTGATGCGCCGACAAAATCGTAGTACAGGGAGTTGATCCCGTAAACGATGATCATCGTACCCAGGGTGGTAATAAACGGCGTCACATTCAGATAAGCAATGATAATACCGTTCACCAGACCGATAATGGCGCCAATCACGCAAACAATCAGCACCACCACGATGATTGGCATTGTAGCCATTTCCGGGAACACCTTGTTGGCGTTCTCCATCGACTGTAGCAAGGTTGCCGCCACGACTGCCGCCAGGCCAACCTGACGTCCCGCCGACAGGTCTGTCCCTTGGGTAACAATCAGCCCGGCCACACCCAATGCGATAATAATACGCACCGAGGATTGCGTCAGAATATTACTCAGGTTCAGTAAGCTTAAGAAAGTGGGATCCTGGAAAATAATAATCGCCAGCAAAACCAAAAGAACAACGTAAATTCCGCCTTCTTTCAGATAAGTAAGAAAACTTTTCTTATTTAACGCACTCATGAGGAGCCCCTAATCTTAAAGGTGCAAAGACGCAAGACGGAGGATTTCGTTTTGCGTTGTTGTTTTAGTGTCAACAATTCCGGCAACGAGACCATTGCTCATCACCAGAATACGATCGGTAATTCCTAGCAGCTCCGGCATTTCAGAGGAAATAATAATAATCCCCTTATCCTTTTTCGCGAGTTCGGCAATCAGCTGATAAATTTCAAATTTCGCGCCAACATCGATACCACGCGTGGGTTCATCTAACATCAGGATTTCTGGCTGCGTTAATAACCAGCGACCAATAACCACCTTTTGCTGATTACCACCGGACAGTGAACCGATTTGTGTACGATGGCCCGGCGTTTTCACCCTCATTGAGTCAATTACCCACTGGGTATCACTCTTCATGCGGGAATTATCCAGCAGACCGACTTTGTTTTTATAGTTTTGGATATTGGAGATTAACGAGTTAAAACCAATATCCAGATACGCGTAAATACCGGTTGAGCGGCGCTCTTCCGTGACCAGCGCAAAACCATGGTTAATGGCCTCATTTGCGCTGTGGTTATTAATCTTTTTGCCGTGTAGCGTAATCGTACCCGATGATTTCTCACGAATACCAAAAAGCGTTTCAACGATATCAGTACGTTTTGCGCCGACCAGCCCGGCAATCCCGAGAATTTCCCCTTTGTGCAAATCAAACGAGATATCACGAATCGACGGCTGACGCAGCGAGGTCAGGTTACGCACTTGCAGAATGACTTCGCCTGGTTTGTTTTCTTTATCCGGAAAACGTTGGTTCAGTGAGCGGCCGACCATCATGGAGATGATCTTATCCATATCCAGCCCTTCCAGCGGCTGGGTCGCAATCCACTGGCCATCGCGCAGCACGGTAATTTCATCGCATAGCTGGAAGATTTCTTCCATCTTGTGAGAAATATAAACAATACCGCATCCACGCTCTTTCAGCTTACGGATAATGGTAAACAGATGATTAACTTCTTTCTCGGTTAACGATGACGTTGGCTCATCCATGATGACGATTTTTGCGTCATAGGAGAACGCTTTCGCAATTTCAATCATCTGCATTTGCGAAACGGATAATGTACCAACGCGCGCACGCGGATCGATATCAATATCCAGCTCATCAAATATCGCTTTGGTATCGCGGTACATTTTGTCCTGATCGACAAACATGCCTTTGGTGGGATAGCGTCCCAGCCACATGTTATCCATCACAGAACGTTGTAATACCAGGTTTAATTCCTGGTGTACCATCGAAATACCATTTTCAAGCGCTTCTTTAGCAGAATGAAAATCGATTTCTTTACCCTGAAATAAAATACTACCGGAATCTTTTTGATAGATGCCGAAAAGACATTTCAATAATGTTGATTTCCCCGCGCCATTCTCCCCCATTAAGGCATGAATGGAATGTGGGCGGACTTTTAAATTGACATTATCAAGAGCCTTAACGCCGGGGAAGGACTTGTTGATGCCGGTCATTTCCAACAAGTATTCGCCTGACGACTGAGTATGTGTGCTGACCATAATTATACCTTGTTGGCCTTGCAGAGTGCGTTATTAAGGGCGCAATGACATTGCGCCCAAAGACGGAGTATTTACTTATTGGTAAACTCTGCCAGATTATCTTTATCGACACCTACGTACGGAACGCGAACAATTTTGTTCTCAATTTTCCAGTTAGTGCCATCTGCCGCACCTTTGCCATCAGCCAGGTTTTTCGCCAGATCGAAGGTGGCTTTCGCCTGGTTGTTGGCGTCGTTCAGCACGGTACCAGCCATTGCGCCAGATTTCACCAGAGCCAGCGCTTCAGGCAGCGCATCCACACCAAATACCGGTACGCTGGTTTTGTTGTGCGCTTTCAGTGCTTCAACTGCGCCCATTGCCATCGCATCGTTGTTTGCGATAACCACTTCGATTTTGTTGGCGTTCGGACCTGACATCCACGCATCCATTTTATCTTTTGCCTGAGCGGTATCCCACATTGCAGTATCTAACTGCAGTTGCTCAGTTTTAATGCCTTTATCGTTCAGCTCTTTAATCACGTAAGTGGTACGTGCTTCAGCGTCCGGGTGTCCCGGTTCGCCTTTCAGCAGAACAAACTGAATTTTGCCGTCTTTGTTCAGGTCCCAGTTCGGGTTCGCTGCCCAGTGTTTGGCGATCAAATCACCCTGAATAATACCGGACTCTTTAGAGTCGGTACCGACGTAAAACGCTTTGTCATAGCTGTCCAGCGCCTTACGAGAAGGTTCTTTGTTAAAGAACACGATCGGTACGTTCTGCCCGCGTGCCTTTTCAATGACCGTGCCTGCCGCTGCCGGGTCCACCAGGTTAATCGCCAGTGCTTTAACGCCTTTTGCCAGCAGCACGTCGATCTGGTCGTTTTGTTTGGATTGGTCGTTCTGCGAGTCATTCATCAGCAACTGTACATCTGGCGCCGCTTTGGCATCTTTTTCAATAGCCTTACGTACTACAGACATAAAGTTATCGTCATACTTATAGATAGTCACACCAATGCGGGTATCAGCAGCGTGCGCAGCCGCGCCGAATAACATGCTTGCCATTACAGCAGACAGGGTCAACACCTTCTTATTCATGGTATCTCCGGTTTTATTATGCAGGGTAGTACTTGAGATAAATGCTCGGCAGGCAGAACGTTACTGAAGTGTTACTGAACGCCGAAGCTCACTTTTAAAAAATATTTCTTCCGTGTCTGGCAACGCTCCAAAAACAGGCTTTAATTTTTGTTTAAGGCACCTTTACCTCGGTGAAAGTGATTATTCACCGTTACATAGTAGTTACAGCGCAACAAACAGTGTCATCATAGCTATCGCATTGTTAATATACTGTGAATTTACTCACATATTGAAAGCGGTTACATCGCGCAACGTTATGAGTTAGTGATCGGTGCCGCATTCTGCCGTAGCGCCACTGAATGGCGACGCACCAGCGTCGGCATAAAGCAATGCGTCGCCTCCAGGTCTAACGTGCCTGCAGCCCCCTGTAGCGCAAGCTCCGTCGCCATTTTTGCCATGGAGGCAATGGGATAGCGTACGGTGGTCAGTTGCGGATCGGTGTAACGCGCGATAGGAATATCATCAAAGCCAATGATAGAAAGGTGTAATGGAATAGCGATGCCGTTGTCTTTTAGCGCGGTCAGCGCGCCGGCAGCCATATTGTCGTTATAGGCGAAAACCGCCGTCAGTTGTAAGTTACGTCCCAGCAGTTCTACCATCGCAGACTCTCCGCCCTGCATATCGGGCGAACCGGTGCCGACCCAACTTTCTGCCGCAACAATCCCCTGCTCTTTCAGGGCTGTTAACCACCCTTCTTTGCGCATGGTGTCATCTTCAATGCGATGGCTTGACGCCAGATAACCGATGCGTTGATGACCATTATTCAGCAGCATTCGGGTCGCCATTTTGGCACCGCTGATGTTATCCAGGCAGACGCAACGGTGGGCGTAACCCGGCACCAGACGGTTGATCAGCACCATGCCGGGGATCTGATCCATAAACTCGGCGAGTTCCCGATCGCTCAGTGCTTTAGAGTGTACAATCAGTGCGTTACAGCGCTGACGAATCAACACCTCAATGGCATGACGTTCTTTTTCAGCCTCATGGTAGCTGTTGCCAATCAGGACATACTTCTGATGCTGCTGGGCAACCATATCCACGGCTTTTACCAGCGCGCCAAAAAAGGCGTCTGATACATCCATGACCACAACACCAATCGTGTCGCTCACCTGCGTCGCCAGCGCTTGCGCGTTGGCATTAGGTCGATAGCCCAGCAGAGTAACTGCCTTCATTACCGCTTCACGCGTATCGGGACTCACCAGCGCACTGTTGTTCAGTACGCGGGAAACGGTCGCTACAGAAACGCCAGACTGTCGTGCCACATCACGTATGGTGATCATATTCACTGCCCTGTTTTAGATTGCGGTTGCCCGCAGACACCCCAGGCTGGGTATTTTGTCAGCACAATGAAACGCACTGCGTGAGAG
>NZ_JAHLRC010000117.1:0-10782 GCF_018919545.1 Citrobacter sp. S46_ASV_140 | reverse complement strand
ACCTTAACCTGTAAAATGATTAATTATTAGAAAGTTTCCGCATTCATTCTCACGTAATAAATTAATTACTCAGGGGGACATACTGCGATAAACAGCAGCCCTCTAACATTGGCAAAAATAAGGCCAAAACTATTCAATATTAATATTATTTATGGATATAAACGGTAATGTCTTTCTGACTATCGACAGGCACCCGCACCCAGGACAACGAATCGACGGTGATCGGTGCCATTTCATTTTCTAAACGTAACAACGGCGTGCTGGCGTCTGGCACACCTGTACTTTCAGTTATCTCGAGAACGCCCCGAAAAGAAATGGACACACTGTCTGGAATATCAGACAACCTTATCCATTCGTTGGCAATCACTAACTTTCGAGTAAACATTCGCTGTCCTTGGCGCGTGGTTTCTATCCGATAAATTTACAAGTTGATCAATCTATTCTTTGCATTAACAGCACATTGTTCACATCGTCAGTTAAGCATTACTTACCAGAAGAAAATGGAAGTGATAAAACTCATTTGAAACGTGCTTTACAAATTCAGCCGGAAGGTTATGTTTAATGAACGTTAACTTTGCAAACTCAACATCGCCATATACCCGGATACAGAAGGGTTTGACAATCTCACCCTGCACGCCAAAACACGCCTGCAGCCGAGTGTCATCCATAAAAATAAAATTACCTTCTCTTACCTTAATCTTTTCATGCAGATCTCGCCATTTCTCTGGCGTAAGCAGAAAGCTTTCCCAGCCATTATTTCTCAACACCTCAATCGTATGAGTAAACTTAAAATAGTCGTTCTGCATCGATACATCGCCACTCGAAGTCGAGTATAGATATTCTATTTTAAATTTAAGTTGTGCATTGAGGCTTTTTTTCTTGCCTTCATCAATTAGCCATTGAAGTTCATTGATTACGTTCCTTGAGAAGAGCTTTCTTTTTTTAGCGATGGCCAGCCATTGCATAATAAAAAGATGCTCTGACATTTTAGAATGAATCTTACGGTCCCGTATTGCGATACCAATTGCTACCAATGCACTCCAGGTAAACGCTTCCAGGTCATCCTGATAATGGTGTCGTAACGTACTAACTTTTCCTGAATCCCTTACCACTTAAACCTGCCCAAATAAATCATTATCACATGTAAATCTTGCATTATTTCATTTTAAAAAATACTACAACTAAAAACATCAAAATATGATCCAGATTAATTTATCCCTATGTAATAAAATTGCAAACTTAACACATCACTCTTATTAATCATTGATGCCCGGATGGCTCAGCGATAAATAATAAGAATTATACGATAAAGATAAAAACTAATAATACTCACAGGTTATCAATTCCACCTACTGTTAAAAATATGATCATCATAAAACTTCAAAAATTGCTGATTAGAAGAAATATCCTGATAGTTTTGACCAGACACCCCAGACAAACACCCATTTCAACGCTAAACAGCCATTAAACATCCTAATGGAATCGCATTCTATCCTCCGCTGAGCGACAGACAGCCTCACAGCAGCAGGCCAGGCTTTTTATACAGGTATCAGTAATATTAACGCGTTTAAATTTCGCCTAATTCAAAAAGCCAACATCCGGATTCAATGAACCGGAAGTTGGCTTGTCGCTGGAACGGTTAATAGAAAATACCGATGATCAGAGTGTGAGTAACGAACCCCACAATCAGCGGTACGGCGGTACGCTTCACCACATCGAATGGGGTTATTTTCGCTCCGCTGGAAACGGCAATCACGACGCCGGATACCGGTGAAATGGCCCGTCCCATATGCGATGCCTGCTGCATCGGCAGGATCATGGCAACGGCGTTAGCGCCCATACTGGCGGCAATTTGCGGGATGAGCTCAACGAAGGCGAGGAATGGCGCATTCCCCGACCCCATAATGATCGCCGCGGCCAGCGTCACCAGCGCAAATACTACCGCCATGGCAAACGGCGGTAATCCCACGTGTTCGGCCATCAGAATGAGCTGATCGATCGCACCGATGACTTTAATTCCGTGAGCAAAAACCCCTGCCGCAACCAACAGTCCAACCACACCGGTAAACGCAGTGCCCATTCCTTTCAGGAAATGGCTGAAACCTTCGCAGACCGACTTTAAATCACGCACTCGCAGCCATTCAATCAGCATACAGATGGTCATTGAAATGAGGACAATGGTGATAATATTCAGGTTGATACCCCTGACGAACATTTCGGATGATCCTACTGCCATCAGTATCGGAAGCATGGGGAGCAGCGCGTAAAAAGCCGGGGATTTTCCTGAATCAGTCACTTCTGCGCTACCGATTTCCCGCGGTAACGTCCCTGCTTTACGGTCGCAATGCCGCTGCCAGAAAAAATGGCACACGCCGACAACCAGAACCGTTGCCAGCGCGGCGGGACCCTGGTGGTAAACAACATATTCCACTACATCCATATTCACTGCTTTAGAGCCCCTGATAGCATCGATTGCCGTCGGGGTGTAAGCCACGCCAAGCGAAGTAGCAATGACCCCGGCAGCCGAGGCCGCTGAGAGCCCTAACCCCAGCATAATGGGGAACATGGTCCCCATCAGCAACACGGCAAGCCCGGTTGCAGAAGGAATGGCCAACTGCAGGAGGCTGGCGAGCAGGTAGGAGAAAAAGAGGAGCACATAGGGTGAACGCAGCGCCCGTAAGGGTTTCGTTACTACCCGCACGACCGCCTCATTTGCGCCGATATGATCCATGTAATGCGCAAATCCCATTAACGCCATGATCATCAGGCCGAGATCGGCGGCGCGCGTGCTGAAGAGATCGCGCATTACCTCGAAAGGATCGAGAAAGGAAATTCCCGTACTGGCAACCCCCTTCGGTAATACGGACCCCCATCCGGTTAACGCGGTGCAAATCATCAAGACTAAACCCGCAATGAAGAGCACCGGTTCAGCGCGATAACCTTTCAGAATCAGACGCGCGACCACCACGATAACCAGAAGTGCGATTAACACCTGAATCATGACTGAGCTCTCCGCTGCGCGAACTCAGTATAAGTTTCCTCAATCACCGCCACCACCACATCACTGGCGGCCCGCAGAGAACGCACCGGCAGATACTCATAAATTGAATGGAAGTTATGAGCACCGGTAAAAATATTCGGGCACGGCAATCCTTTCTGCGACAGTACCGCGCCATCATACCCGCCACGCATGGCGACAGGTGCGGGCGTTATGCCGCATTTCTGATACGCGCGGAATGCAATATCAATCGGGTAGTGAGCGTCCCCCTGCAAACTGTTCAACACATTCGCGTAGCGATCGGCTAAATGACAGACCACGCTGTTTTCCCCCCACAGGGCACAGGTGCTGACGGCAAGCTGGCGAATAAACGCCATACGCGCCTTATAACCTTCTTCACTGAAATCGCGGATATCCAGCTTAAGTACCGTGCGGGCACTGTTACCCTGTAGCTGTTTTACCCAGTAATACCCTTCGCGCCCTTCCGTATATTCAGGCGCTTCTCCCCCTGGGAGCATGGCAATAAACTTATGCGCCATCAGCAGCGAATTCTTTAACTTACCTTTGGCCGACATCGGGTGTGCGGACTGGCCGGTAAAGATGATTTCCGCATCGCCCGCATTCCAGTTCTCGTAAACAAACTCACCGATACCGCAGCAATCCAGGGTATAGCCAAAATCAGCACCAAACGCGGCAACATCAAACGCTTTTGCGCCACGCAAGCCCTGTTCCTCATCCGGGACAAAACCCACTTTTACTGGCCCATGTTTTATTTCCGGGTGTGCGACCAGATACTCAAGAGCATTCATAATCGCGGCGATGGCTGCTTTATCATCAGCGCCCAACAGACTGGTCCCGTCGGTCACCAGCAGGTCATCACCGATATAATTTTTCAGTTCCGGAAATTCACTTTCGCGCAGGTAAATATTCAGCTCTTTGTTCAGGCATAAATCCCCACCGTGATAATGCAGGCGCTGTGCTTTGGTGTCTGCCGTCTGTTCCGCACTGGTATCCAGATGACCAAAAAAAGAGACCACCGGGATCGTGTCATCGGTATTTGCAGGTAAGGTTGCCGTCACTATAGCGGTATCCCTGACCTCAATGTTTTCCATTCCTAATGCTTCAAGTTCTGCTGCAAGCAGTTTTGCCAGTTCCATTTGACCAGGAGAAGAAGGCATTATCCCATTAGCGCCATTTTCCCTTGATGTCGTGGTATTGATTTTCGTGTAGTTAATAAAGCGTTCAACAATATCCATTCCAGGAGATCCTTTAATGTATCATTTATGAGGTACTGCGAGAGGTGTTCTGCATGCAGCGTGGAGTAAATAATCTGAGAACCAAATAAAATCAGCGCTCATCCCAGAACGCTGATTTTATGGGCATTACGACAACGATTTATATAAAGGAAGATAAAAAGGCCAGTGATTATACCTGCGATTAAAAAACTCCTTTCTGATTGATAAAATCATATTCCCTGTCTATTTTTACTGCTATTTCCCATGGTGTTAAGCTAACAGAAGTCATAAACGGCATCCCTATACCTATGAGATAATAGAAATCATTTAGATTCCTGTACTCTGTACTGGCATAAGACATACCATCGCGATATTTTTTTAATGAACGAATACTGTATCAGCAACATGCAACCGTTTGCACCTCTCTACAAATAGCCACTTCGCGCACTAAAATCCGTGAACAAAATCACAATTACCTCAAAAGCAAAAAACTTCTATCGCGCTGAAAAAAAGGCAGTTATAAGGAAAGTTATATAATACCCACATAAACATAGCCAGAATTATACTATTCACTATGAAATAGATTCAGGCTGATACTATTTCAATATTGCCGTAGAGGTCAGTAGAGCTAAATCGTCGTAACCAATAATGTTGAATATCAATAACGATAATATTAAAATTTCTATTTATGACGATAAGCCAAATAATATGCAGGCAAAAAAAACCTCTCCCCCGAGAAGAGATTCAGGGCAGAGGTAATACGGGTGTTAAGGACATACTTATAGTTTTAATGATAACAGAAGCGCTTCTTGCAGGACCGAGTATACACACTTAGCCACGTTAAGAAAATTCTTAAAAACATTAAATTGCAAATTTCATTTAAAACCACAATTATGATAAAGGATCATTTATCAAAGAACAAAATTAACCAGCAAAAAGAGTAAACCATACTAATCAATGAGGTGATAAAAAAGCAATGCTGTATGGCTACCGATAGCGTTTCTGGCGACGCTGAAACATTAAATTAATTTAATGAATAAATGCGATTTACATAACGAGAATTAAAAAGTCATTAAATAAAAGAAATACAATTTTTCGTTACAGATCACACTTCCACTATAAGGAGGTTCCCCTACTGTTTCTTGCAGGTATGATTCAGCATGTAAATACCTTTCAACTCAACCCGAGGCTTTGATGCTGGAGAATGTAATCATCTGATAATCAGCTTCCCGACCTTTTCAGGCCGGACTGGTTATCAATGCGCCGAATTCGAATGCGGACACCGCTGTGTGTTTGCACGTTTTGCACATGATGATTAAACAGGTTTTCCAGTATGAATTTATCCCGTCAGGAACAACGTACCTTACACGTTCTCGCCAAAGGTGGCCGTATTGCTCACGTCCGCGATGCCTCTGGCCGCGTCACTTCCGTCGAATGCTACAGCCGCGAAGGGCTGTTGCTGACCGACTGCACGCTCGCCGTCTTCAAAAAACTCAAAACCAAAAAACTGATCAAATCCGTCAATGGGCAGCCCTACCGTATTAATACGACCGGCCTGAACAACGTTCGCGCCCAACTTGATAATCGCTAAGGAGAGAGAGATGGATATCCCGAAGATTTTTACCATCAGCGAAAGCGCACATCGCATTCATAATCCGTTCACCGCACAGAAATACGCCACGTTAGGCCAGGTTTTAAGGATGGCACCGGGAACACGCATTCTGGACCTCGGCAGCGGTTCGGGTGAGATGTTGTGCACCTGGGCACGCGATCACGGTATTTCCGGCGTGGGTATCGATATGAGCCGGCTGTTCAGTGAGCAAGCCACCCTGCGGGCCAAAGAGTTGGGTGTCAATGAGCACGTGCGTTTTATTCATGCCGATGCAACAGGTTATATCGCCAAAGAAAAATTCGATATTGCCGCTTGCGTTGGTGCGACCTGGATTGCCGGCGGCGTCGCTGGAACGATCAGACAACTGGAACAAAGTCTCAAACCAGGCGGAATTATACTCATCGGCGAACCATACTGGCGTCAGACGCCTGCAACGGAGAGCATCGCCCAGGCTTGCGGCGCGACTTCAGTGACCGATTTTCTTTCTCTGCCAGAGCTCGTTTCATCTTTCGACCTGCTCGGTTATGACGTGGTTGAAATGGTGCTGGCTGACCAGGAGGGTTGGGACAGATACGAGGCGGCAAAATGGCTGACGATGCGCCGGTGGCTGGAGGCAAATCCGAACGATGAATTTGCCCCGGAAGTCAGAGAGCAACTGAGGAGTTCACCAGCACGCCACGTAGCCTTCACCCGGGAGTACATTGGTTGGGGGGTGTTCGCACTCATACAGAGGTAATATGTCCAGTCGGTATAACGAGGCAGGTTATACCGACTTTTTTCATCGCTTACTTCATTAATACTTCAACAAATTTAGCCAGCCATTGCGGATGCGCGGGCCATGCAGGCGCGGTAATCAGATTGCCATCCACGTGGGCTTGATCAATGCCGATATCTGCGTAATGCCCGCCGCTCAGACGAACTTCTGGCGCACAGGCCGGATAGGCGCTACAGGTCCGGTTTTCTAACACCCCCGCCGCCGCTAATAGCTGAGGTCCATGACAGACCGCGGCGATAGGCTTACCGGCAGCGTTGAAATCTTGCACCAGCTTAATAACATCCGGATTCAGCCGGAGATATTCCGGAGCACGTCCGCCGGGGATCAGCAGCGCGTCGTAATCGGTGGCCCGCACCTCGGCAAAATTTGCATTCAGCGTAAAACGATGACCCGGTTTTTCACTGTAGGTCTGCGCCCCATCAAAATCATGAATAGCGGTTTGAACGTAGTCCCCCTGACTTTTATCCGGACAGACGGCATCAACACGATGGCCCAGCATCTGCAATGCCTGAAAAGGCACCATCGTTTCATAATCTTCGACATAATCGCCGACCAGCATCAGTATCTTCTTCATTCACATCCCCCGCTCACGGTTATTAATGATGAGAAATAACGGCCATCTTTACTATAGCCCACGCATTTCACGACATTAATAAATACCGCAGGACACGCCGTCACCGGACGTCTGAAGGGGGTTGCCCCTGACGGCGCGCCCTGTTGTTAATACCTGAAGTTTCTATCACTCCCAGGCTTGCTCAGATTTCGCGGCGTCAAACTGCGGCGGCGGCTTGCGGAAACGTCCGGTCAGGTAGGCGAGATACACCAACCCCACGCCAGCCCATACCAGTCCCAGCGTCAGCGATGTCACCTCCAGGTTCACCCACAGTACGGCAACGGTGGCGGCGCCGACCATTGGCAATACCAGGTAGTGCAACTTTTCCTGCCAGGTATGCTTACGCCCTTCACGACGCCAGAAGTGGTTAAACACGGACAAATTAACGAACGTAAAGGCCACCAGCGCGCCAAAGTTAATCAACGCCGTGGCGGTCACCAGGTCAAAAAACAGGGCCGAGAGTGCCACAATCCCGACCATAATGACGTTCAGCGCGGGTGTACGCCATTTCGGATGGACATAGCCGAAGTACTTCTCCGGGAAGACGTTATCGCGGCCCATCACGTACAGCAGACGCGAAACGCTGGCATGGGACGCCAGACCTGACGCCAGCGTATTCACAAAGGTCGTACACAAGAAAATAGACTGGAACAGTTTGCCGCCGACGTACAGCGCAATCTCCGGCAGCGCCGCGTCCGGGTCTTTAAATCGGCTAATATCCGGAAAGAACAGCTGCATAAAGAACGAGGCAGCAATGAAGATCAGTCCACCGTAAAGCGCGGTAAGGAAAATAGCTTTTGGAATGGTACGCGCGGCATCCGGTGTCTCTTCAGAGAGCGTGGTTACCGCATCAAAACCGAGAAACGAGAAGCAGACGATGGTCGCCCCGGTGATAATCGGGATCAAATGCGCATTCTGGCTGATAAACGGTTGCAGCGACCAGACGGTCCCAACCCCTTCGCCTTTGTGCAGCCCCTGCACCACGAGAACAATGAACACCACGATTATCGCAACCTGCACCAGTACAAACAGCGCATTGAAGTTCGCCACCAGATTAACGCTTTTCAAATTGGCCGCGGTGAGGATCGCTACAAACATCACTACCCAAATCCATGGCGCAACGCCCGGGAACAGCGCGGAAAGGTAAATTTTCGCCAGCAGGACGTTAATCATCGGCAGGAACAGGTAATCAAGCAGTGACGACCAGCCGACCATAAACCCCACATGCGGGTTGATCGCTTTTTGCGCATAGGTGTAGGCCGAACCGGCTTGTGGAAACTGGCGTACCAGCTTTCCGTAACTGATGGCGGTAAACAGCACGCCCGCCAGGGCCAGCAGATAGGAGGCCGGAACATGACCATTGCTGATACCCGAAACAATACCAAAAGTGTCAAATACCGTCATCGGTGTGAGATAGGCCAGCCCCATCACCACCACCTGCCACAGCTTGAGGGATTTACGCAACTGTGCTTTGCCCGGCTGGGCCGCGAGATCCACAGAAGAATTAGTCGACATAGCTTTCCTCCCCGCCACGGGCCCAGATCTGCGTTCGAAACGTGGGTACAGCAGACCTGGGTCGTGTCGGGGTGGAAAGCCAAAAGAAAGGCGTCAATGTTGCACGGCACAGATGCGGTCCGTACTTACTGCGGGAGCCATGGATGCTCACGCGGGGCGGGTTTTTAAACATTGGCATCATCACATTTCCTCGTCACAAACTCTGTCGGTTATCTGAAGACCCGTTGTCGCAAGCCGCTCCATTACGCGACATCCGGGAAATGGCAGGTGATCCTGCAATATTGACGGGCTGGCTCCGCTCAGACCGCATGATGCGACTTCTTTTTTTCAATGACTAAACAATGCGACAGGCCCGACAAACATTACGCCGCCGGGCCACTTTCCTGTCAGGCGTTTTTCAGCATCCACTCAATTTCAGTGTCGGTAATCAGGCGTTCAAACTGGATCAGTTCATCGTGTTTACAGGCGTGATACACATGGCTAAAACGCTCCCCGAGCAACTCACGCAGACTGTCATTTTGCATGAACTCCCACAGCGCATCGCTCTGGCGGATCGGGAACGGTAGCCCTTCCTGCTCCAGGCCGTTGCCTTCCACCTCTTCCTGCAACGGCAGCTCGTTATCCAGACCATGCAGGATCCCCGCCAGAATGGTCGACATCACCAGATACGGGTTGGCGTCAGCCCCCGCCACGCGATATTCAACCCGATGGTTATCACGATCGCCGCAGGGAATGCGCAGCGCCACCGTACGGTTGTTGTGCCCCCAGGAAGCCTGGGTCGGAACATACATCCCCGGCTGGAAGCGGCGATAAGAGTTCACATTCGGCGCCAGCAGCGCCATTGACGCAGGCATCAGATCAATCATCCCGGCAAGCGCACGCTTTAGTAACGCGGAATCATCGCCATTCGCATCGGCTAACACGTTCTCGCCTTTATTATTCATAATGCTGATGTGGATATGCATTCCGCTACCGGCATGCTCCTCATAAGGTTTTGCCATAAACGTGGCATGCATCTTATGTTTCTCCGCCACCAGCCGTACCAGGCGTTTCAGCGCCAGCGCGTCATCGCAGGCGTCGAGTACGTTATCGGTATGGTAGAGGTTGATTTCAAACTGCCCAGGGGAGGCTTCAGCCACCGCGCCGTCAGCCGGGATCAGCTGCAAACGGGCCAGTTCATCGATATCGTTCAGCACATCAGCAAAGTGGTTCAGGTTATCAACCGAGTAAACCTGACTTTGCGTATTCCGATCGTCCGTTCCCGGCGCGCACGGCGGCTGCAGATAACCTTCGGGATCGCGCTTACGATCGAGTAAATAGAACTCCAGCTCTACCGCTACGACGGGGAACAGACCGCGCTGGCGAAGTTTCTGCCAGAGTCGGTTAAGTACGTTCCGCGGCTCAACGTCAAAGGGAGCGCCATCTTCATCCAGCATCGTCAGCATCATCTGCGCAATACATTCCGGATCGGCGGCCGAAGGCGTTAACGTGCCAGGCACCGGGACACAGGTCCGATCCGGTTCGCCAAGCTCCTGACCTAATCCCGCCTCTTCGACCACATTGCCAAGAATATCCATCGCGAAAACGGATGCCGGGAAATAGCAGCCTTTCTCTAACTTGTGTAATCCCGCAACGGGAATGCGTTTACCACGAAAGCAACCATTCAGGTCGGTTAACAGCACATCCACGAACTGCGTGTTGGGATAGCGCTCCAGATACTGCTTAACTTCACGCGCAAACGCGCTACTTCGTCTCTCTTCAGAATGCTGAACAAAATTCTCAACTTCTACAATATTGGTTTCCATGATTCACCGCCGTTGGCCTGTAAGCTGTTCTGTGATTTGACTGTTAAATATAATGTCCACTCTTCGACTCTGGATGCAAACAAATTGTTTGTCAAATGTTAAATTAAGTTTGCTAGAAGGTTATTCCGCTGCTAGATTGAGAAAATAATGAACGGAATGGCATAACAAGGAACCGTTTGGCAATAATTTATTCCAAAACGTGAGGTCGATCATGGGCAATATATTTGAC
>NZ_JAHLRC010000116.1:0-11170 GCF_018919545.1 Citrobacter sp. S46_ASV_140 | reverse complement strand
GTCCCACACCACGCGGGCACTTACGCCGTGAAGCTGGTTTAACGCATTAATGAACGGCGTCATTTTCTCGACCATCTCCGCGCCGCTCTCTTTCTGCGCGTTCAGATACAGTTCGATGGCGCAGGTCAGGCCAAGAATCCCCTCTTTGCCCACCTTCATCGCCCGGCCAATCCCCGCGGTCTGGCGCTTCACCCACTCAACGTATTGGGTTTTGCCAATCACCAGGCCGCTGGTTGGCCCTTCAATCGCTTTCGCACCGCTATAAATCACCAGATCCGCACCAACCCGGTAGTAGCACTGCAAATCCTCTTCCGCCGCCGCATCCACGATTAGCGGCAGATTATGCGTACGCGCCACCACCGCAGCCTGTTCCACGCTGAGCATACTTTTTTGGACACAGTGGTGAGATTTGATATACAGAATGGCCGCCGTGCGTGGCGTAATGGCCGCCGCCAGCTGAGTGGCGGAACATTCGTTGGCATAACCCGCTTCCACGAGCTTGCCGCCGCCGAGCGCCACCATGGTGCCAACCGGAGCGCCAAAGTTGACGTTGTGGCCTCTGGGCAGCACGATTTCGTTGTTCTCGATCGGCGCGACGTGCAGGTTCTCCAGCAGCCAGTCGCTGTCCTTAACCAGCACTCCAGCCACTGACAGGGCGATTCCGGCCGAAGCGCAGGAGACGACGGTTGCCCCTTCCACCTCCAGCAATTTCGCGATGTAGTCACCGGTTTTATTGACCAGGTCTTTCATCTCAAAATATTGATTCATCCCCGCCATTGCGGCCTGAACCACTTCTGGTCGTGGCGTAGAAACGCCGAGCGCCGTCATGCGGCCTGAGGTGTTAATAACCTGTTTTAAATTGTATTTCTCAAAAATCGAAGGCATGTTCCGCGCTCCCTTGTTCGGTCATATAGCCCTTGCCCGCACGTATTGCGGCAAGCGGCACCAGCAGTTGTTCAGCCTGCAGGCTGTCGTTTTCTGCATCTACCAGCACGGTTGGCTGGCGCTTAAGCGTAAAGAGGGTTAAATCGGCATCCAGACCAACCTGCAGTCTCCCTTTCTGTTTCAGGCGCAGACCATCGGCGGCATTGGCAGTAACGCACTCAATGACCTGCGGGAGCGACATCCCAATGGCGAGAAATTTCGACATCACATTCGCCAGGGAATACACCGGGCCGCTGATACGGTTGCGACAATAAATATCGGAGCTGATGGTGTGCGGCAAAATGCCCAGACCGATAGCGCGTTTTGCCACCGCAAAGCTCAGGCTGGCGGTGCCATGCCCAACGTCCAGACGCACACCGCGTGAAATCGCCCGCGTCACTGACGCCCGCAGCTCGCCTTGCGGCGTCAGAATGCGATTCGGCTTACCGTTGTAGCAGTGGGTAATGATGTCGCCCGCGGTCAGGCGTTCGGCGATCTCATCCAGATCTGGCGGATTGTTGCCGATGTGCACCATCAGCGGCAGGTCACCGTTCTGCGCTTGCATCGTTTTGGCGCGCTCCAGCGGCGTAATGCCGTTTTCACCGACCACGCTGCTGCTCATGCGCGCCTTCAGGCCGACGATAAAATCAGGATGGCGCTTCACCGCCTGTCGCACCGCATCGGCGTCAATGTTGACCATATTAGCCAGCTCGTTCTGGGCGATAAGCCCAACGCGGGAGATATTCAGCAGCGCATACACTTCGGTGGTCGCTTCCCGGGTCAGGGTATAAAAATCATCGATATCATCCGCCCCGGTACTGCCCGCATCTACCACCGTGGTAACGCCGGTAGCTATACCGACGCTGTCCGGTTGGTCGTGATAAATCGGGGATTTCGGATAGCAGTGAACGTGGGAATCAATCCAACCTGCGCTGACGTAGTACTCGCCGCCCAGTTCGATGGTTTTCAGCGCCGGGCCAGCAACGTCGCCCAACGCCGCAATTTTGCCGTCTTTGAGCGCAATATCGCTCACCGTATCGTCAACGAGGCGCGCACGGCGCAGGAGTAAATCAAACATCGCACTCTCCTTTGC
The DNA here is from genome assembly GCF_018919545.1 of Citrobacter sp. S46_ASV_140. Taxonomy (NCBI): domain Bacteria; kingdom Pseudomonadati; phylum Pseudomonadota; class Gammaproteobacteria; order Enterobacterales; family Enterobacteriaceae; genus Citrobacter; species Citrobacter sp. S46_ASV_140. Next base: position 9,153 of record NZ_JAHLRC010000116.1, on the reverse strand, counting down.
CGGATGGCGGCGCAACTGCCTCATCCGGCCTACAAATCAACAGTTAGCTAATGGCAATCGGGAAGATGGACCCGAGGATCATCGCCCCAAGGATCGCCCCGCCGGTGATCGGTTTCTGCCACAGGTAAAACAGCAGCGCGCCCGCCAGTGAACCGATGCCGATAGGGATAGACGCCGTCATCGCGCTGAGGATAATCAATGGTCCGAGGAAGCGGCCGGAGGCGTTACCGGCCCCCATCATGACATCCGCACCGTAGGTCGAGTCGCTCTGATTGATGGTGAACTTACGCGCCAGAATAATGATGTAGCCAATCGCCAGACCAATCACCAGACCGGTGACCAGCGACGCTGCGAAGTTGGCAACCGGGAAGATAATACCTGCGCCCAACAGCAGCGCCGGAACACCTAACCCGACCCCGGTCTGAATCGCCCCGCCAATATCCAGAATCCCCACCAGCGAACCTTCAATGATGCGGGCAAACAGGAAGCTTGCACCAAAGGCTGCCACCGCCCCGTAGGAGCCGGTGTCCATTCCCGCCTTCAGCATCGCCACAAAAGCGACTTCGTTAAATGCGCCAATACCGTACAGGTAGTACATGTGCGTTCCGGCAAATACGCCAGAGGAGAGCAGGCCAACGAAGATCGGGAACGACCAGTCAGCGAACCAAAAACCTTTATTCTGTTCCATGATGGCCTCCGTTATTTGCCGCTGAGCGAGTTGTGGATCAGTTCGAGCCAGTTAGGCACAGTCAGATGGAAGGATTCGATCATCTTCATGTCGAAGCCGCGGAAGAAGCCGCTCAGGACAAACAGCGCGACGATAGCCACCATCATCACTTTAGTGACGTGGTTCCAGCCGCTCTCTTCCACGCCTTTACCGATCAGAATGCCAAGGACCAGACCCGGAACGGCGTTGCCCATAATCAGTTGCGCCGCACCGCCAAAGACGGTGGCCCAGAAGCCTGATTTTTTACCGGCATCGATCGCCGCCAGCCAGAAGATTACTGGCATTACGGTGTTAACCAGCAGGTTAGCCGCAGGCACCAGCACCTTGACGGCAGTCACCTGCAACGCTTCCGGTACGGATGACGCCGTAAGATTCAGGAAGGTCACAACGATCATCCCGATAACGCCGCAGGCAATCGCCATGCGCTTGGGATCGTGCAGCGTTTCACCGACGTTGCGGTTTTTAACCATCAGCGCAGCAGCGCCCCAGTTGGGGATGATGCGATGGTCGACGTCCTGAGTGAACGCCCCCGCCGCAACGGAGGAAGCCCAGGCGTTAAAGAAAAAGCCCAGGCCGAACGAGAAGTGAGAAGCCGGATCCCCTTCGCAGGAATTCAGTTCTCCCAGAGTACGAAACGCGCCCATCCCTTGAGTGGTAGGCGCATGAAACATGCGTGCAGCCCCAGCGCCGACACCGACGCCAACCAGGCCGCCGATGATGAGCGATTTTATTAATATTATCAGGAACATAATTATGCCTTTTAATAAAGAATCAGCGTTGCGTAACGAAATCCACCTTGTCGAGATTGATGGCAGTCACGTTGACGGTCACGTCCAGCTCCACGCTGAAGGTGCGTCTTTCCCGGCGCAAAAAGAGGAATAAAAATGCCTCTTTGCGCACCGATTCACGCGCTTGAACAACCTGCACATCCTGTGGCTCAATACGCAGTAAGATATGCGGCGACGCTTTCATCACCGCAGCCTGAACGTGGTTCAGGGCATCGGCAAAGGCGCGCGCTTTGGCCTCGCCCTTGCCAGTGACTCTCACCGTGGTGGTGAATTGTTCTTTCATGCTTAAGCGCCGTGTTTCTTTTGCCACGCCTGTACCAGGCGCTCACCGAGTTCTTCTTTGTCCATAAAACCGAACCCCAGCACGTTGCAACCTTCGTTGATGGCAGTGACCCCTTCATCAACCGAGCGCATGCCGTATTTCGCCTTGTAGCCGTATTTGGTCTGTGCGGTAATCGCACCCGCGCCGCCACTGCCGCAAAACGAGATACCAAAGGTGGCGTTTTCCGCTTTCATCACGTCACCCAGCTTCATATCTGCCGCAACGCCCGGCACCACAACCGCACGGCCGCCCGCTTTCTCAACGCCTGCCGCCACTTTCTGGCCTTTACCCAGACGATCGCCAATCACTACGGTAATCTGTTCCATCTTTTGCTCCTTAAAGGTTGTCTTTCGCGACTTCGAAGTGCACCGACAGCAGCCAGGCCTCTTCCTCAGGAAGATTGCCAAACTCAGCGACCACGTCACGGGCAAGCGCCATTGATTCGGCAGAAATTTCATCAAACAAGCTGGCATCGACTTCTGGTAAGGGTTCACCCGTTACCGAGCGGTGCGCCATGGCGCGAACATGCGACGTCAGCATCTGTTCCTGTACAGCGTTGGGAATAATGTGGCGTTCACGCAGCAAGGCATACACCTGCGCCAGCATGCGGTCGGCCAGTTCCACCGATTCCCCCATGTCATTCATTACAGCTCCGTTATTCACTCGTCTTACCCCACTAGTGGCTCTGAGGTTAACTTAGCGGTGGGGGTTAAAAGTTTGTAGCGAGTTGTTTTCCACTTCGAAGTGGAAAGGGGCGCAGCGATAGTGATCTGTGCCGCAAAAAGGGCCGGGACCACGATTAATCACTGGAAGAATGTGATTGAGATCGCAAGAGTGAGCAGCAAAATGGAAGGAAATGCGAACAATGAATGGACGATAAAAATGAAAAAATGTGATGGGGATAGCGTTTACTTATGGGATGCAGAGGCGCAACGTCTTATCCGGCCTACGGTTATGCAGGCCGGATAGAGTAGATTAGCGGAACTTCTTGTGGTTTTCGTTGCGCGTTTTTTTCAGGTCTTCCGCAACGGCTTTCGCCTCTTTGACTTTACCTTCGTTCGCCAGTTTAAGCGCGCCGTCAATCTGACCGATCAGCGTATCAAAGCCGTGGCGGAAATCTTTCATCTCCGCACTGTCCGGGGATTTGCTCTCCAGCTTCGGCGGCGTTCCCTTTTGAGCATCCAGCGCGGCTGCACGCATTTTGGTCAACGCGTCTTTCAGTTCAGTCGCATTGTCCGTTTTTTCGACGATCTTCAGGTTGTCGTTGAGGATCCCCATGTCATCTTCGAGATCGGCTGCAAACGCAGAAGAACCAAGAACCAGCGTTGAAGCCGCGACGATCGCTAACAGGTGTTTACGCATTGCTCACTTCCTTTTTTATTATTAAAAAAATTAACGCCTTAACGAGTATCATTGCCCGGCGATTTTCATCTCCGGTAACAATACCGAACCACACTGAATATTACTGCGCGTTTCAATATCGTTGCCTACGGTCACAATATTGCGCCACATCTCTTTTAAGTTCCCGGCGATGGTAATTTCACTCACCGGATACTGAATTTCGCCGTTTTCGACCCAAAAACCCGCTGCGCCGCGCGAGTAATCGCCGGTAATGCCGCTTACGCCCTGCCCCATCAGCTCGGTAACCACAAGACCTGTGCCCATCTCTTTGAGCAACTGCTCGAAGCTTAGACCCTGTCCCGGAATTCGCCAGTTGTGGATCCCGCCCGCATGACCGGTGCTCTTCAGTCCCAGCTTACGTGCGGAATAGTTGGTCAGCAGCCATTGGGTCAGCACGCCGTCTTTAATAATGTCACGGCGTTCGGTCCGTACGCCTTCGCTGTCGAACGGCGACGACGCCAGCCCTTTCAGCAGGTGCGGATGTTCTTCAATAGTCAGCCATTCCGGCAGAATTTGCTTGCCCAGCGAGTCGAGCAGGAAGGTGGATTTACGGTACACCGAACCACCGGCAATCGCGCCGACCAGATGTCCGAACAACCCAGTCGCTACTTCGTTGGCAAAAATCACCGGCGCTTTCATGGTGGAAAGTTTACGAGGAGAGAGGCGAGATAAGGTACGGCGAGCACAGTCTGCCCCCACCCATTCCGGCGTTTGCAGATCGCCCATCGCCCGGCCAATGGTGTAGGCGTAATCACGCTCCATATCGCCATTTTCTTCCGCGATGACGCAGCTGGAAAGAGAATGACGCGTGGAGCAGTAGCCCTGCAGCATCCCGTGGCTGTTACCAAACACTTTGATGCCATAGTGGCTGTTAAAACTGCCGCCTTCGGTATTGGTGATACGCTTATCGGCCTGTAGCGCCGCCTGTTCCGCGCGGGCTGCCAGTTCGATAGCTTCGTCAGGGGACACTTCCGCCGGGTGGAACAGATCCAAATCGGGCGCATCAAAGGCCAGCAGTTCTTTATCTGCCACGCCGGCGCACGGGTCAGGTGAGGTGTAACGTGCAATATCCAGCGCGGCCTGCACGGTACGTGCAATCGCCTGCGGGCTTAAATCGGTGGACGATGCGCTGCCCTTACGGTTTTGGTGATAAACCGTAATCCCCAGCGCGCCATCGCTATTGAATTCTACGTTCTCCACTTCACCATAACGGGTGCTGACGCTAATACCCGTGGTCTTGCTCACAGCGACTTCCGCGCCATCCGACTTACCTGACGCTAATTCCAGTGCCGTCGAGACCGCTTCTTCCAGAATCTTACGCTGCGCTTCAACTTGTGAGATTACTTTCATCGCAAATGCCATAATGTAGAGAGAGTTTCTCTGAAGTCTAACAGAGAACCGTTTTTCAGTGCGCATCTTAACTGGTAACATTAGCCTCTTTTTTTAAGGAGCCTGACATGACTAAGCAGCCCGAAGACTGGCTCGACGACGTTCCCGGTGATGACATCGAAGACGAAGACGATGAAATTATCTGGGTCAGTAAAAGTGAAATAAAACGTGACGCCGAGGAGTTAAAACACCTGGGTGTGGAACTGGTAAAACTGGGGAAAAACGCGCTGGATAAAATCCCGCTCGACGCGGATTTACGTGCCGCGATTGAGTTGGCCCAGCGTATTAAGATGGAAGGTCGCCGCCGCCAGCTGCAGCTGATTGGCAAAATGTTGCGCCAGCGCGATGTTGATCCTATCCGTCAGGCGCTGGACAAGCTGAAAAACCGTCACAACCAACAGGTTGTACTGTTTCACAAGCTTGAGCAACTGCGCGATCGCCTGATCGCCGAAGGTGATGATGCGGTAGCGGAAGTGCTGAACCTGTGGCCAAACGCCGATCGCCAGCAGCTTCGTTCTCTGGTTCGCAATGCGAAGAAAGAGCAAGAAGGCAACAAGCCGCCGAAATCAGCACGTCAGATTTTCCAGTATCTGCGTGAACTGGCGGAAAACGAAATCTAACCTCTTCGTCTGCAGAAAGTGCCGGATGATGTAAATACTTCATCCGGCCTGGATTCTGTGCTCTTACTGCTGGGGCTGCATTTCGCCCATAGCGTTCTCTGACTGACTCTCTTCATGCAGATACTGCTTATCTAAAATCTTCACGAACGGTGTATAAATCGCGGTGGCGATAACCAGATTCACGGCCTGTAAAACAATGCCTGAAATCCCGGTGGTGAGGAAACCAGAAATAAAGATCGGCGTTGTCCAGGGAATGGAGATACCAGAGGTGGGGGGAACCCAGCCGAATGCGATAACCACATAAGTAACCGTACACAGCACCATTGGGGTAATGATAAACGGGATAAGCATCAGCGGATTAAGCACGATTGGCAAACCAAAAATCACCGGCTCATTAATGTTAAAAATTGCCGCCGGTGCCGCCAGCCGTGAGAGCTGCTTTAATCGCGTACTTTTGGCAACCATAAAGATGCTAATCAACAGCGCTCCGGTAAAGCCCGTACCGCCGGCAATCAAATAGACATCCCTGAACTGCTGAGTAATGATGTTGGTCGCTACCAGCCCGGCCTGAGTTTGCGCCAGGTTCTGCGCACTGAGCGTTTGCCAGATAGGCCCCATTACGGATGTCATGATAGAGTCGCCATGGATCCCAAAGAACCAGAAGAAACTGATCATCATCTCAGCAATCAGTTGCGATAAGAGGGAATTCCCCAGATACAGCAACGGCTGTTGCAGCATGACGCTGATAAATTTCCCCGGCGTACCAAAAGGCGTGTTCTCAAACAGCACCTTGACGATAATCCAGAACAGTAGCACTAAGAAGATAGGTACCAGCGATTTAAACGACCTGGCAATCTCTGGCGGGACACTCGCAGGCATCTTGATGGTGAAAGCCCTGTTTTCCAGAAACTGAACCACCTTGATGGTGACCACAGTAACGATAATCCCTAAGAACATCGATTCAGAGCTAAAGTCGAGCAGCGCGTAAGCATCGGCGACGATTTCTCCCGATCCTGTCGTAATATGACCAGGCGACATTAAGAAGAAGATCGCCACCGGTAAAATAGCGGAACTTTGGCTGAGATTAAGCTTTTCAACTAACTCCTTTGAGAAGGTGATAATCACCAGCAGCGTCATTAATCCGTAGCTGGCGTTAATCCCGTAATTGAGCTTATCCAGCACGCCTTTCCCTAACAGCGAACTCATAAACTCGTGATAGCCGTTAACAGGAAAGTTGGTTAACAATACGAAAAATGAACCGACAATCAAAAAGGGAATCAGGGCAATAAACGCATTTTTTAGTGCGGTCAGGTAGATGTTTGACGAGATTTTCTCGGCCAGTGGCAACATCTTTTGTTCGAGTAGAGAGGTTATGCTCATGCCCGCTTACCCTATAAGGTTTTTTGTCACGTAATAATTAACCTGCGGGAACTGCTTGATATAGATGGCAGGAATCTGAGTGTGGTGCGCATCGCCGTTAACAATCTGCTGATAAATATCTTTTTTCGCATCGTGGTTGATGATAACAATCACCTTTCCAGCCCTGATGATTTTATTCATCCCGACGGTAATACCCTCGGTGAGGGTGACATCTCCGGAGAAGTATTTATGGCTGGCGACGTTAATTGTTACGTCATCCAGTTGAGTTTGTAGATAATCCTCATCAAACGGCACGCCCGGCTCGTTTAAGCCGATATGCCCGTTCATTCCCACGCCCAGAATTACATAGTCAAACTCTTCACCGTTGAGCGCGGTTTGGTAATGGGCAATATTTTGTGCCGTAGAGGCAAACGGATTGAAATGGACTAACCGCACCGGATAGGCACATTTGTGCACAAAGTCCTGATTAATCATGTTCAGGCAGCTGCCATCTGATTCGCTGGGCACGTTGACCCACTCATCCAGCGCAAAGAAGGTAAGGCGTTCGGCAAACGGTGTCGCTGCCAGTGCTTCGTAAATCCAGTGAGGCGTGCTACCGGAGGGGATCAGCACGCGAGAATGTGGTTTGAGCGCGGATAGCTCACTAACGACCTGTTCAGCCAGCGCGGCATTGGTATCAAACGTTGTACATTTCATCCGTTTCTTCTCGCTATTAAAGTGATTCAATCTTTTTGGCGAATAAAGGAAGATACTTTTTATTGGCCAGCAGCATCTCTTTGGCTAACGCCACACCCGAAGTGTCGCTTGAGCATAATGGGTTGAAAATAAAGCCAGAAATAAGCGCTTGATAATCGCCGGTGGCGGCGGCTTTGACGATCTGCGCTTCATAGTCTTTCATCATGGAAACAATCCCTTTCGCAGGAGATGGGATCTCACCAGTACAAATTGGAATCGGACCATTACGGGTAAGCACACAGTTCACTTCAACTACCGCCTCTTCCGGTAAATTAGTGATAGCACCGCCGTTACGAACGTTGACGGTTTGAATGCTCTTATCGTCGAGGTAAATAGCGCGAATAACGTTCAGCGCAGCGGTAGAATAAAGCGCACCGCCGCGGGCTTCCAGCTCTTTAGGCTTATCCTGAAGCGTAACGTCGCTGTATTTTTTAAACAGTTCGGCTTCAATATTTTTGACGATCTCACCCCGTGATTGCTCGGCTGCTTCCTGCTCGGCCAGCATTTCAGTCGTCTTGAGGTAGTATTTTAAATAGGAAGAGGGGATCAGATTGGTGGCGGCCAGCAGCTCTTTATTAAACTGCTCATTGCTGATGTTTTTAAAGCTCAGTGCATCAACGTCGGCGGCGTTGATTATCTCGATGGTTTCGCGGGTACGGTCGACGCCGTTATGCAGAATTTTGGTAATAAAGTTCATATGGTTGGAGCCTTTGAACTCGACGTATAAATCCTCTACGTTGGCATTCAGCAGCCCGGCCACCTGATGGGTCATATTGACAGGACCATTGCACAGGCCGATGACTCGATTGTTGTTGCTGTATTTGAGTACCGCTTCTGTCACCATGGAAGCTGGATTGGTGAAGTTAATCAGCCAGGCGTTTGGACAAATCGCCTTCATTTCATTCGCTATTTCAATGATGACCGGAATGGTGCGCAGAGCTTTGAACATCCCGCCCGCGCCATTGGTTTCCTGGCCAATAAAACCGTATGACTTCGGCAGTTTTTCATCAACGATTCGGGCATCGATACCACCGACGCGCAGTTGAGTCACCACGAAGTCGGCACCCAGTAGCGCTGTTTTGCGGTCAAAAGTTTGGATGACATCAATTGGTAAATTTGCTTTGGCAAGCATTCTTTTGGTGAGATCGAAAATGATGTTCATTTTCTCTTTACCCATTTCAACGTCGACAAAAGCGATGTGAGAGATGGGAAGCTGGTGGTAGTTTTTAATTACCCCTTCAATCAGTTCTGGCGTATAGCTGCTACCCGCGCCAATCACCACGAGTTTTAGTTTTTTCATTAGTCTTCTACTTTTGAATTAAATTTCAACGACACTTTTCTGACATTGGATAAATGGAAAAGCATAATATCTACGATGGCTATCTGTATCGGATAGCTTATATTTTCGAAAGCAGTATCTTTAATAATGGCGTTTTTGTAGATCAAGACTGCATCGGCCTTAAGCGCCAGCGTAGAGTTTTCCCTGCTGGTAATCGCGGCCACCTTGATGCCGTTTTTTCTGGCATTAAAAATTATCTCTTCCAGCATTTCTGACTCACCGCTGTTGGAAACAATCAGCATACAATCGTTAGCGGTCAGAAAGCGGCTGCGGACATTACAGTTGGTGTAGTCTGTTTCATTGAGGATATTAAAGCCCAGCACCATCAAATTATAGCTAACATAGTTCGCCACGCTATCTGATGTACCGTATCCCCAGGTGATAATCGTATTGCAGTCGGACAAAAAATCACAAAAGACTTTGACTTTATTCTCAGACACTCTGGTTAAAGC
>NZ_JAHLRC010000115.1:0-11184 GCF_018919545.1 Citrobacter sp. S46_ASV_140 | reverse complement strand
CTTTCAGCATGAACGTGGAGCGCTGGCGGGAAAACCCGTGCCGTTAGTTCAGGCAATGCTGCGCGCTGCGCGAGGATAAAAAAACGGGCAGGTTGTTCCCAAACCTGCCCGCTGCATTATGCGCTTGCGATCTCCCGATTACGCCCTGCGCACAGACCAAACACTGCCATCAGTATCGCTAACACGGCGACCCCAGCTAATGGAATCAGCCAGCTACCATTGAGGTCGTGAATCTTACCCATCAGCGGTGGCCCACAGGCAGCCAGTAAATACCCGACGGATTGTGCCATGCCGGACAGGGCCGCGGCCTGATGCGCTGAGCTTGCGCGCAGGCCAATAAAGGTCAAACCAAGGATCATTGTGGCGCCTGAGCCAAAGCCAAACAGTATGGTCCACAGCAAAGCCTGCCCGGGCATTACCGCGAATCCGGCTGCGCCGACGGCGCACATTAACGAAACCAGTGCGGCGATGGCGCGCTGATCCTTAAATCTGTTCAGGACGAGAGGGATCAATAACCCCGGCGCGGCGGTTGCCAGTTGCAGTAAACCATGTAACGAACCGGCCTGCGCTTCGCTGTAGCCGTGGCTGATTAAAATGGCGGGTAGCCAGCCAATGATCACGTAGTAGATAAGTGAATTGATCCCGAGAAACAGCGTCACCTGCCAGGCGAGGCTCGAGCGCCAGATCGCGCGGGAATGCAAAGCGCGCGAGTTGCTCAAACTGGCATTGGCCGTCTGGCGACATTGGGGTAACCAGATAATCAGCGCCAGCAGCGGAAAGACCATCAGTACCATCAGCGCACCGCGCCAGCCAAACCCGTTCAGCGCCAGCGGAACCACAATAGCTGAACCCAGTGCCGCCGCTGCGCCCATAGTCAGCGAGTATGCGCCAGTGAGTTTTGCCACATGCTGAGCAAAATCACGCTTAATCAGCCCAGGTAACAGCACATTTCCCAGCGCGATTCCGCAACCAATGATAGCGGTGCCGCTAAACAGGAAACCTGGCGTGGGCAGAGAACGTATCGCAATACCTGCGCAAATCAGTAGCATTGCGGCAAACAGGCTGCGTTCGATACCCCAACGGCGTGCAACGGCGGCGGCCAGAGGCGATACCAGTGCGAAGGCCAGCAGCGGCAGGGTGGTCAGAAGTCCCGTCTGGGCGGTACTCAGGCCGTAGTCGGTGCGAATTGCATCCAGCAACGGGGCGGCTCCGGTAAAGGTGACGCGCAGCGTGGTGGCAATCATCAGGATCCCCGCGATCAGCCAGGCTGCGTTTTTGCCGCGGGAGGAAGGCATATTTGTCATTTTTTTCTCATGTCGTCAGGCGAGGCGATACTTTAGCGTTTTTACTCAATGGATGAATCAAGCTAAAATGACAGTTTATCGCTAAAAACGGACATTTTTATGTTAGGACTGAGGCTGGATGGGTATGAGCCCGACCTTTACCACGATGCGGCGGTGGCGTTTTGTATTCAGGCCCGGGAAGATGAACTCTTCAGTCCGCTGCATCAGCACCGTAAGGGGCAGTTGATTCTGGCCTTGCATGGCGCGATCACCTGTGAGGTTGAAAATGCCATGTGGATGGTGCCTCCACAATATGCGGTATGGATCCCCGGTGAAATTCCACACAGCAACCACGTTACCGTTGGGGCGCAACTGTGCTTTTTGTTTATTGAGCCGCAGGCAGTCGTGATGCCTGAACGCTGCTGCACCCTGAAAATCGCCCCATTATGTCGGGAGCTCATTCTGGCGCTGGCGTCCAAAACGGATGATCAACGGCTGGAGCCGTCTACCCAGCGGCTGACGCAAGTGCTATTTGATGAACTCCCGCAGCAACCGCAGGAGCAAATGCAGTTGCCGGTTTCCGATCACCCGAAAATCCGCAGAATGGTCGCGACGATGGCGCGGGAGCCCGCGCAGTGGCAGACGCTGGGACAGTGGGCCAGCGTATTTGCGATGAGTGAGCGGAACCTCGCCCGTCTGGTCGTTAAAGAAACGGGGTTGAGTTTTCGCCGCTGGCGTCACCAGCTTCAATTAATTCTGGCGCTGCAGGCGCTGATAGATGGCCATAACGTGCAACAGGTTGCGCACATGCTCGGTTACGATTCGACCACGGCATTTATCACCATGTTCAAAAAAGGCCTGGGACAGACGCCAGGCCGTTATCTGGCTGGACTGGCTACTGCTTCCCAACAATCAATGACACCAGACCTGCCGCAATGAGCGGTCCCACCGGCACACCGCGAAATAGCGCCACGCCCAGTACCGTACCCACCAGTAAACCGGCCACAAGCTGAGGCTGGCTACCCATGAGCGTGACACCGCGCCCGCCAAGCCAGGAGACGAATACCCCGATGGCAATAGCGACCAGTGATTTCCAGTTCACAAAGGAGTGGATGAGCGTGGAGGGGGGGAGCGTTCCGCTGGCGATCGGCGCCATGACGCCAATGGTTAGAATTATAATCCCGACGGTCAGGCCCTGTTTTTCTATCCATGGAAAGAACGTATTCAGAGGGGTAACACGGACAATGATCAGCACCAGAATTGAAACAGCGACAGTGGTGTTGTGGCTGACAAAGCCCAGAGCTGCCAGTCCGAGCAGGATCAGCAGAGTGACATCAAACATCGTAGTTTCCTTGCCAAAAGAAAAAATAAGCCTGCTTACTGTACGCGTAAACGCGTGACGGAACAGGCTTTTTTTAATGATTATGATTTTTTTTGGGCTAATGCACGATGCTACGTTTTACACCTGACTCGGGCGGCTATTGTACGCGGCGGAACGGGAGTAATTCCGGTTGCGCGATACGTAGGTAATCTGCGGTATCCATGATCACGGATTTTTCCAGCACTCCGGCATTGAACGCAATTTCATTAAAACGCTCAAACAATAGCGGATCGGCGACCAGCTTAAGTTTTGGATGGAAGCTAAACGGTGGGATAGCGCCAAATACGCAACCTGTCAGTGCATCGACTTCCGCCGGGCTGGCAAGTGATGCTCTTAACCCGCCGATATGGCTGGCTAACAGGCTCAGGTCGGCCTGCTGGTCGGCAGAAAGAATCGCCAGGACATGCTGATTAACGCCGTTGCCTTTGACCTTACAAACCAGCGCTTTTGCTCCCTGGCCCAGTGCGGTACCGCGAATTTCAGAAACCGCTTCACATTTGCCGACCGCTTCATGGCTTACCACGCGATACGTCGCGCCTTGTTCTGACAACAGCGAAATTAAACGCTGATGCGTTGCGTTACCTTTGTTCACTTCCGTCATGACTTACTCCTGGTACAACAATGAAAATCCTGTCAGAAAAATGATTACGCATCCGCGCGTTTTTTCTGTTTGTTCAGGTAGAGCTGTGCATCGGATGCTTTGTAGGCATCATCAATGGTGTCGTTTGGCTGCATATTATAAATCCCTGCGGAGAAGCTGATTGCTCTATCTTGCGCAATAATTTGTAAGTTATAGCGAATCCTCTCCAGCAGACGAGGCGTTAATTCAGCGGGGTAATCGATGAGGATAATGCAAAACTCATCCCCACCGAGGCGGATGGCATAGTCGTTTTTGCGAATCGAGGTTTGAATGGCTCTAGCCAGAATGGTGATAATTCGATCGCCTTCCTTATGCCCCAGCGTATCATTAATGACTTTTAGTTTATCGCAATCAATGGCGATAAAGGTCACGAGGGTGCCCGCGTTTACCAACTGCTGTAAACGTTGTTCGAGCGTCGGTGTTAAAATTTTGCGGTTGTAGAGCCCGGTCATCGCGTCACTGATATTTTCACGCGTGACGTTGTGATACAGCCGAAAATGCGTTCTGACCATATTCAGCAACAGTATTGTCGCCAGCAGATAGAAGGCGAATACTTTCCAGGAGGAGACAATAAAGTACATAAAATCAAGCGATAAGGTGATGCGTATACCGCCGGGCATGTCCTCCTGGTAGTGAACATAGCTAAACAGGTTGTTCTCACTTTGGTGAACGAGTATCTCTTTACCTGAGTTGATGTCCGAAAGCGTCACGTTAAGATAGCGCCAGACGAGAGGGCGGTCGCTGGTATAGAAAATATTCTTTAAATTCTCTTTGTTAATATCCACCATCACCACGCCTTTTAACTTACCGGCATAGTAGACAGGTGTTAAAAAGCTCATCACTTTTTTCTCGGTCAGGTTATCTTCATAAATACGGGAGATTACCGTGCGGCCAGTGAAAATACCGTCAATATCATTCTGGTTGATACCCAGGTTTCCTTTTTGCAAAAACGACCAGTTGTGTATCGCAAATTTCCGCGAATCGACCAGATCAAAGAAATAGACGTAGTTATTTTTGAGATCGACGTAATATCGAAATTTATACTCCTGCATACCTAAACCATGACCGTAATCTTTCTGCTCACGATTAACGTTTACCGCCCGGTCAAAAGAGGGCAGTAGAAATATGTCTTCAAGTTTCTCGCTACATTTTGTAGTGGGGGTTTGCAACGTACCGTGTAATGGCAGGTAGTTATGCTGGGTGAGGTTGAGCCCATGAGTGCCGTTAACGCTGTCGAAAGCGTTGCAAAGTGCTTTTTGTTGCTCGATAGAAGCGGGTACCTGGGGGGATGAAAATGTGCGCATCAGATGGGCTGCAATACTTTGATTAGTATACTTATCATAGAGAAACGATGAGTCGGCTTTCTCATTGATATAGCGCATGTACGCATTCATTGCTTTATCGCTGGCAATGAGCTCATAAACTAAAAAAGAAAACGTCAAAACAACGACGCTGACGGAGATAAAGAGCCTGAGCGCTTTATGATGCAATTGCATAATGATGTACAGCCCTGTAAGTCTGATACTTCAGTCTATCACACGCCATACATCCGCTCTAACGCTACTGGGAAGGGCATTTTGTAATAAAAATCATTCGCGTGTGTTCTTAGTCAGCCAGGGCAAAACCCGTCAGCGTCCGGGGGCGTTAAAGCAACAGAGTGTTTACCATGCTGATACGGGCATAAAGATGGGCAGAAGTTATCACTAAGGTCGCTGATAACAACGTTATCTATAAAAGCCGAGAGGCAGATTGCTTGCAATGGAGAGTCAGACATCCAGTGACTCGTTTATTGTTCTGGGTTGGGAGGAATATAACGGCGGTGGTTATTGTTCCTAATGTATATGTTTTATTAATGATAAGGTAAATAAGTTGCGACAATAAAATTGTTTTCAAATATTTTATATTGTAATTGTATCAATATTTTTTTTAAATTCATCTCGTGAATTTATTCATGAGATCGATTGATCTTGGATTTATTCCTAAAAATAGAGTGTATTTCATCTATTGATGTCATAGGTTTTTCTATTTATAAATTATATTATGTTTTCTTTAACTAATTGTTTTAACTTATCATTTTATTTTCTGTGTGACTTTTTTTCTATGTTTTAAGTGAATTTTAAATGCGGCTTGTGAATGCTTTCATATATATTTTGTAGCGTGTCAATTGGTTGCAATTTACATCCATTAATATAATAATGTGCTCACGGCGTTACCCTTAATAATCTTTGCTACTGTTTTTGATCTACACCGCTATTGCGGGCTGCAGTGGAACTAAAATGTGGTGCTTTTGTATACGCCAGCATAATGCACGGTAAGTATTAGTTATATTTTTTGTAAATAAATGGAGTTATGAATTATGTGTCGTTCAATTATTAAAATTGCTCAGGTTGCTGCATTGGTTGCAGGTGGTTTAAGTGCGGTGAATGCGATGGCGGCTGATGGCCAGATTCGTATTAATGGCGAAGTCATTAACAAAACGTGTGCTGTGGCGATCAACGGTGCACCGACTTCTACTTTGCTGCAGATTGATCCGATTGCTGCTGTGGATATGACGGATTCTGTTGCGATCGCGAATGGTACCAATATGAATGCTTCTCGAGATATGCGTACTGTAAATATCACTCTGGAAGGCTGCGTGATGCCAGCCGGTAAAACCGGTGTTGCGGTTAGCTTTGATTCTACTGGTTATGCGGATTCAGGCACCAGCACCTATCGTAACGTCCTGCTGGACTCCGTCAATACCATGGATACTGCTGCTAAAGGCGTGCAGATTGGCTTCACTAAAGACACTGACGCTACCAAAACACTGGCGATGGGTCCAAATACTGTAGATCCAGCGGATTATAAAAGTACACAGACGAATGCCCAGACCTACAGTTTTAACACTCGTTATGTCCAGACGGGTACAGATGTTGTCGCTGGTGATATCGAAACGGTAGCTACCTTCAGCGTAGTTTACCAGTAATTATTGATTAAGACTGAGGCGGCAGTTTTTATTGCCGCCTTATTTTTCAGAGAGTAATAAATTAAATGTCCATCAAATATTTATCTGCAATTATGGCCGCGACTTTGGCCTTCAGTTCGTCTGTATGGGCCGATGTCGTCATTAATACCACGCGTGTGATTTATAAAGAAGCAGCCAAAGAAGTTAACGTTCGCCTGACCAATGAGGGGCCGCGTCCACTGCTGGTGCAGTCATGGTTGGATGATGGTCGTGCAACGGAATCGCCGGAAAATATCGATCTGCCATTTATGTTAACACCTCCGGTGTCACGTATTGATGCGAAGAAAGGCCAGACGCTGCGTATTTCTAAAATGGACGCCAGTTTGCCGAAAGATCGTGAAAGTATTTATTATCTGAACGTGTTAGAGGTTCCGCCAAAAGCAAAAGGTGAGGCTGCTGGCAATAATAAATTACAACTGGCGTTTCGTACTCGGATTAAGATGTTTTATCGCCCAGATGCTTTACCCGTAAAACCACAAGATGCGGCAGGTAAGGTTGAATGGCGTGCGGAAAATGGCACATTAGTTGCAAAAAATAACTCCCCTTATTATCTGACCTTCAACATGATGAAAGTTGGTAATAATTCGGCGAAGCCAGGAATGGTTGCACCTTTTGCAACGGAAAAGTTCACATTTGATAACAAAACGTTTAAAGCAGCTGTAGGAACCAATCTGACGTATAGCTATATTTCGGATTATGGTAACGATGTAGAGGGTACTGCTGTTATCAAATAGTATTTTTTCACGATGGAACGTTCGGGTTTTTCTATGGATATGTTAATTAGCGATCGTTTTCGTTTGTCGAGTATTGCTAGCACATTTATTTTATTGAATGTTGTCGGGACAGCGAATGCTACTGAAACCCCTGCACAAAATAGTGTTTCGCCTGCATCATCAGTAGAAAATTCTAATGTGCAGGAAAAAGAAGAAAATAAAGAAAGTGAGGAAATCGGTACTGAAGATGAAGAGGTAGAATTTAGTAATATCTTTTTATCTAATCAGCCAATAGACGTTAGCCGTTTTTCCAAAGGAAACCCTGTTACCGCCGGGAAGCATTACGCAACCGTTGTACTTAACGAGCGCGAAATGGGTAAGTTTGAAATTCAGTTTGATGAAAACCCAAAAGATCCGTTACGTGCAATTCCTTGCCTGAGCCTGAAAGAATTGGCGAATTTTGGTGTTGATCCTGGTGCCATTAATGTTTCTGGCGCAGAGGCGGAAAGCTGCATTTCGCTGAAAACCCTGATCCCCCAGGCTAAATGGAAAATGGATATCAACGATCAGCGTTTTATGCTGAATATTCCACAGGCCATGGTACTGGCAACACGTCCTGATGAAGTGCCGGATACGCTCTGGGATGACGGCGTTAACGCGGCGTTTGTCGGTTATAACACCAGTTATTATCGTTCAAGTTACAGTGGGGTTAGCTCTGATAGCGCTTGGGTCGGCCTTGATGGTGGACTGAATTTACTGGGCTGGCGCGTCCGTGTCCGTGGCGACGCGAACTACACAAAAGACAGTGGAACAACGTTCGACAGTTCGAACCTGTACGTGGAACACGATGTCGCGCCGCTGAAGTCACGGCTACGGGTCGGTGAGATCTATAGCAGCAGCACCTTTTTTGATGGGTTTCCATTACGCGGCGTGACGCTGAGCAGCGACACGCGAATGCTGCCAGACTCCCTGAACAGCTTCCGTCCGGTTATTCGTGGGGTTGCGGAGTCGAATGCGAAAATTATTATCAGCCAGGCTGGCACTAAAATATTAGAAACAACCGTGCCGCCGGGAGCATTTTCGATTGACGATTATAATCCGATCAGCTCCAGCGAACAGCTTGACGTTACGATTCAGGAGGCGGACGGTCGGACGCGTCAGTTGATTATACCTTTCAATGGCAGTGGGCAGCTGCTTTACCCAGGGGTCAGCCTTTATTCGCTGGCGGTGGGGGAATATAACGGATCGAGCAGCGCAGAGAAACCTGTTGTCACCCAGGGAACCTGGCAATATGGTCTGAATAATTATCTGTCTTTATATACCGGTGCTGAATATATGTCGGGCTACTACTCTGCTCTCGGCGGGGTGGCGCTGAATACGCCGATTGGTGCAGTCTCAATAGACTTGACACAGTCGCATTTGTCAGCGGAAGAAGGCAGCCGGGAAGGGCAGAGTGTGGGGATTAAATACAACAGTTTTATCTACTCGACAAATACCAGTTTCAATATTGCGGCTTACCGTTATTCGACAAAAGATTTCTATACGCTGAGTGAGGCAGTGGATCGACTATCGGAAACCGACTGGATGGACCTGGAGGATCGCCTTAAGTCACAGGTACAACTCAACGTCAACCAGTCGCTGGAAAATGGATGGGGCTCATTTTATTCTTCAGCGATGCTATCAGAGTATTGGCGTTCAGGGCGCAAAGAGAAAAGTTATCAGTTGGGTTACAGCAACTCTCTGGGACAAGTCAGCTATAGCGTTTCCGTTAACCGTTACTACACTGACGGTAATGAGAAAGACGATCAGGTTTATTTGTCGTTTTCTATACCGCTTGGCGATCGTTCCGGTGATAAAGCGCCGCTGTTTGATTATCTGAACACCAGTTATACCCGAAGCAGCAAGGGAGACAGTAATTTATCGACCTCGACCTCGGGTTATAACCAGGATGCAGGCATGAACTATGGCGTCAACGCAAGTTATCGCCGCAACGGCTACGACGATAATAAGATTGAGAATATTGGGGCGAATGCCTCCTGGGATACCCGTTACGGTAGCTGGGGGGGGAACATATCTGCCGATACAGAGAACAGCCGTCAGATGTCTGTGAACGGCAGCGGTGGGGTTTTAATTCACAAGGGCGGCGTAACTTTCGGACGAACCATTAACGGTGACACGCCTGTTGCATTGATTGAGGCGAAAGGTGCGAAAGGCGCACTGGCGATGGGTGACAGGGCTGCGCGAATTAACAGTGCCGGGTATGCCTATGTTTCTAGCCTGTCACCTTACCGCTTTAATGATGTGAGTATCGATCCATCGAAAATGGAACAGGATACCGAATTAAAAGAGACATCGACGAAAGTTGTTCCGCGTGCAGGGGCTATTATTTATGTTCCTTTCGCTACGGACGATCGTCGCTCGGTATTTTTCCGTCTTAGTTTGAAAAATGGTAAAAATATTCCTCTGGGGTCTGAGATATTTAATGAAAATAATGAGGTCGTGGGCACGGTTGGACAAGGTGGTCGTGCCTTTACTCGAGGAATAGAGCAGTCCGGGACGTTATCTGTTATCTGGGGCGATAACACCGAAGAACAGTGTCGGTTTAATTATCAGTTACCTGAAACGACTCAGGAAGATATCAACAGTAAGACGTTGTCTGTCGATAACGTAATCTGTGATTAATAACATCATCGTTAAGTTAAGCCACATCAGCATTGATGTCTTTAATTAAAAAAGGAGTTTTTAGTGAATAAATTCAAATTAAAAGGGAAATCAGTATTCATTACGGGTTCCCTGTGTGCGGTGATGCTGAGTGGTTCTGCACTGGCTGAACGAGTCGACTTTACGGCAAGTACCCACATTAATCGTGGTACCTGTACCCTGAGTTCAGGGACTGAAGGGCTGGTATATGATTTTGGCGAGGTGACACCTGTTGTGGCATTTGCCGGGACAAGGAACATTGAGCAGTCATTTAATCTGCAAAACTGTGTTGCTGTCAACAACATATCCGTTTCTCTGAGTTCTTCCAGTACGGTCAATATCGCCTCCGGGACTTATCAGGGGAAATGGGTTGCACCGGCTACCGGTGGCGCGACAGGTGTGGCGTTTAAGACCGAAGTAAAAAATGGTGCAACGGGGACATATTATTCGCTGCAGGCTGATAACAACACGCTGGATACTGGCGAGCAAAAATTTTCACCACAGTGGAGCGTTTATATCAAAACAACTATCGTTCCGACAGTTAGCGCGTATTCGGCTATGGTTTCAGGCTCTCTGAGCTCTGCCGCTGTTTTAAATATTACTTATCTGTAAGGGGAGCGGCGACCAATGAAAAAACTTATTTCTGCAATGTTACTTTGCGCACCGCTTTCCGCTCTGGCGGCTGATGCAACGGTTGATTTAACCTTTAAAGGAACACTGACCGCACCAACCTGTACGGCTTCTTTTACTGGTTCTAGTGGTGTGGATATTGCGTTTGGCAGCCTCAATGCATCTGATATCGTGGGGAAAGCGGAAGGGACGATTGTTCCAGCTGCGCCAGTCAAAAACGTCTCTCTGAAGTTCTCTGGCTGTAATAGTATCACTAATATTAAAGTCAATTTTGTTGGTGCATCCACTTCAGGTTATGGCTTTGTCCGTAAAGCGGTAAATTTCCGTGATACCAGTGATAGAGAGTCAGGTCTGGGGGTCGCATTACTCAAAAATGCCGACTCTACCTCGACTGATGATGCGGTTTACGTTAGTGCGGATAAAGCAGGTGAACCGACCGTTTTGTCACTGGAGACCCTGGCCAAAACGGGCGAAGTTTATACCTGGCCGCTGTATGCCAAAATGGTAGTGACTAAAAACTCACTGCTTAACACTTCTGCCGCTGTTAATACCAACAGTGCGGGAAAAGATCTTAAAGCAGATGTTTACGCAAATATTGTTTATGACTAATACCCGCTAGCGGGGTTGTGCAACACACTCTTTCAAATGCGGCGCGGGTGTTCGCCTTATAACACTCTTGTCGTATGAGGGGCAGGATATTTTCTGCCAAATTATTTGAGAGTAAAAAACTCTCTAAAATTAAAAAGGAATGATTATGAATAAGCATTTGGCGGGTAGGAAAGCCGCACTTATTTCAGGTTTGCTGTGCGCAGTGATGCTGAGTGGTTCCGCAC
>NZ_JAHLRC010000114.1:0-11408 GCF_018919545.1 Citrobacter sp. S46_ASV_140 | reverse complement strand
CAGACTCGTCGGCAGCGTCAGATGTGTATAAGAGACAGCTACCAGGCTGCTCCACCCCGCGTCACCGTACTGCTTTTATTTCATCAAATTTTAATTGGTTGCGGGGGCCGGATTTGAACCGACGACCTTCGGGTTATGAGCCCGACGAGCTACCAAGCTGCTCCACCCCGCGTCCGTGGATGCGCACTATACTCTGCTCGCATTTTCATGCAACCCTTTTTTCACCTTGATCACGTTTTTAAGGTGAAAATGAACAAAAACAACGCATTCTGGATTGTTTTTTGCTCAAAATTTGCGTTCGGGTATGTATACGCATTTCATTAGGTTCGGGGGTTTGTTATCTTCGTCTCGCATTCAGGCAACATAAGACGAGAACAATGAAAGGACGTTGGGCAAAATATCTTCTGGCGGGAGCAGTCGTCGCGATGCTCGCCGCGTGTTCCTCAAAACCCACCGATCGTGGACAGCAGTATAAAGACGGGAAATTTACCCAGCCTTTCTCACTGGTGAACCAGCCTGATGCGGTTGGCGCACCAATCAATGCCGGTGATTTCGCCGAGCAGGTTAATCAAATTCGCAGCGCTTCGCCACGTTTGTACGGCAACCAGAGCAACGTTTACAACGCTATCCAGCAGTGGTTACGTGCGGGCGGTGATACGCGCAGTATGCGCCAGTTTGGTATTGATGCCTGGCAAATGGAAGGGGCGGACAACTACGGTAACGTCCAGTTTACCGGTTATTACACGCCGGTTATTCAGGCGCGCCATACGCGCCAGGGCGAGTTTCAGTATCCTATCTATCGCATGCCGCCAAAACGTGGCCGTTTACCAAGCCGTGCCGAGATTTACGCGGGTGCGCTGAGCGACAACTACATTCTGGCGTACAGCAACTCCCTGATGGATAACTTCATTATGGATGTGCAGGGTAGTGGTTACATCGATTTTGGCGATGGCAGTCCGCTTAACTTCTTTAGCTATTCCGGGAAAAACGGCCACGCCTATCGCAGCATCGGTAAGGTGCTTATCGACCGTGGCGAAGTGAAAAAAGAAGATATGTCGATGCAGGCTATTCGCCATTGGGGGGAAACGCACAGCGAAGCCGAAGTGCGTGAGCTGTTGGAGCAGAACCCATCGTTTGTCTTCTTTAAACCGCAATCTTTTGCACCGGTCAAAGGGGCCAGCGCGGTACCGTTGATTGGCCGCGCGTCTGTGGCTTCTGACCGCAGTATCATTCCGGCGGGCACAACATTGCTGGCGGAAGTCCCGTTACTGGACAATAACGGCAAGTTTACCGGCCAGTACGAACTGCGCCTGATGGTGGCGTTAGATGTGGGTGGCGCTATTAAAGGGCAACACTTCGATATCTATCAGGGCATTGGTGCTGACGCCGGACACCGTGCGGGGTGGTATAATCACTACGGTCGCGTCTGGGTACTGAAAACAGCGCCGGGTACGGGTAACGTGTTCAGCGGTTAATAGCCGGATGGCGCTCGATATTAATGAATTTGAGGTGTTATGTCTGTGGTTATCAGTGATGCCTGGCGCCAGCGTTTTGGTGGTACGGCGCGTTTGTATGGCGAAAATGCGCTGCAGTTGTTTGCCCAATCGCACGTTTGCGTGGTCGGGATTGGCGGGGTAGGGTCGTGGGCGGCGGAAGCGCTGGCGCGTACCGGTATTGGCGCCATCACGCTCATCGATATGGATGATGTGTGCGTCACCAATACTAACCGCCAGATCCATGCTCTGCGCGATAACGTCGGCCTGGCAAAAGCTGAAGTGATGGCTGAACGTATCCGCCAGATTAACCCGGAGTGCCGGGTGAACGTGGTCGATGATTTTGTCACGCCGGATAATGTTGCTGAGTATATGAGTGCGGGTTATTCGTATGTCATCGATGCGATTGATAGCGTGCGCCCAAAAGCGGCACTGATCGCCTGGTGTCGGCGTAACAAAATTCCGCTGGTGACCACCGGTGGTGCGGGAGGGCAGATCGACCCGACGCAGATACAGGTCGTTGATTTGGCAAAAACTATCCAGGATCCGCTGGCAGCCAAGCTACGCGAGCGGCTGAAAAGCGATTTTGGCGTGGTGAAAAACAGCAAAGGCAAGCTGGGCGTGGACTGTGTGTTCTCGACCGAAGCGCTGGTTTACCCGCAGGCAGATGGCTCGGTATGTGCGATGAAGGCGACGGCGGAAGGGCCGAAGCGAATGGATTGCGCATCCGGTTTTGGCGCGGCCACTATGGTGACCGCCACCTTTGGCTTTGTTGCCGTCTCACATGCGCTGAAGAAGATGATGGCGAAAGCGGCGCGCCAGAGTTGAGTGTGTTGTGCCGGATAAGACGCGTTCGCGTCGCCATCCGGCAACCATCAAACCTGTCGGGCAGCCTCAAGAATCGCCTCGTTCAGAGCATGCAGCCCCTGGGTACGCGAGGCGCTGAGCTGCGCGCGTAAACCTAGCTCGTCAAATAATGCCATAGGCGAATGCGCCAGTAACTCGACTGCAGTTTTACCTTCAACCGCCGTGAGTAATACCGCCAACAGCCCGCGTACAATGCGACCTTCGCTGTCGCCGAAGAAATGCAAAGTACCATTCTCATGAAGGGTATGCCCCAGCCAAACGCGGTTTTCGCAGCCCGCGATCTCTTTGGCCTGCGCCTTTAGCGAATCCGGAAGCGCTGGCAACTGCTTACCCAGCAGAATCAGCTGGCGATATTTATCTTCCCACTGGGTGAGCGGGGTAAAGGTATTGCGTAACGTCTCTTCCGTTACGGTTGTGCCAAACGGGTGTCCGGCGAACAGAGGGCTTGTCATTAATCCACCAATATTTCCAGCGCGCGGTCAACGGCTGCGACCAACGCATCTACATCACTTTGCGTATTATAAGGTGCAAATGAGGCGCGTAGCGTCCCGGACACGCCCAGTTCTGCCAGCAGCGGTTGCGCACAGTGTTGTCCTGCACGCAGTGCAATGCCATATTCGGCCAGCAACGTCACCATGTCGCTGTGATGAACGCCTGCGAAATCAAAGGCTAACAGACTGGAGTCCTGGCAGCGGAAGGAGCGAAAGCCGGGGCGTTTCGCCAGTGCATCTTCTGCCAGCGTCGCCAGACCCCGGCTCCAGTTTTCGGCCTGCACCACGTCAACGTCCGCCAGCCATTCGAGCGCCGCGCTTAGCCCGATAACGCCAGCAACGTTAGGCGTACCGGCCTCCAGCTTCCATGGAGCAGCCTGGGTGGTGAAACCGTCAAAACTGACTTCGCTAATCATTTTACCCCCACCGAGCCAGGGAGACATGGCATCCAGCAGTTCCGGTTTACCGTACAGCACGCCAATGCCGGTGGGGCCATACAGCTTGTGGCCCGAGAACGCATAGAAATCAATGTCTAATTGCTGTACGTCGGCGGGGAAATGGACAATCCCCTGGGCACCATCCACCATCACCACCATTCCAGCCGCATGGGCGAGCGTAATGGCGCGGGCCAGATCCGGGCAACCGCCGGTAACGTTCGACATCTGCCCAAGCGCCAGAATGCGGCTGCGTGGAGTGATGAGTTGCGTGAGGCATTCAACGTCTGGCAATAAATGGGCGTTAAGCGGCAGCCTGACGACCTTCGCCCCCGTTTGCTCCGCCACCATCAACCAGGGCACGAGGTTGGCATGATGCTCTGCTGCGCTAACGATAATCTCATCACCCGGTTGTAAGCGCGGTCGCGCATAGCTTTGGGCAACCATGTTGATCGCTTCCGTCGTACCGCGGGTCCAGACGATTGTTTTGTCATCCGGCGCATTAATCAGGCTTGCGACTTTTTCCCGCGCGGCTTCATAGCGTGCGGTCAGGCGCTGTGCTTCGGCAAACTGGCTGCGGTGGACGTTCCCGGCGCTCAGGCTATAAAACTGATGGGTGGCCTCAATCACTGCCTGCGGCTTCAGTGCTGTAGCAGCGCTGTCGAGATAGACGCCAGCATCGTTGAGTGCGGGAAATTGCGCGCGAAACTGCGCGGGGTTAAAAGCGTTCATGGTATTCCTCAGTTCAGTAAACCGATCGTGGCGCAAAAAGGGCGCTGATACAAGGGGGGGGCTAACCATCGGAATACTCTGGATATCCTGGCAAAGTCCACGCAGTGTCTTATGCTATATACCGTTAGGCGAGCAATTTAGCCTGTTACGGAGTGTGTTTTTAATAGCATAAATCGCTTTAAGGAGAAAAAGATGAAAAAGACTGCCGCAATTATCTCTGCTTGTATGCTGACTTTTGCCCTGAGCGCCTGTTCTGGTTCGAATTACGTGATGCACACCAATGATGGTCGATCAATCGTATCTGATGGTAAGCCACAGACCGACAATGAAACGGGGATGATTTCGTATAAAGACGCTAACGGCAACAAACAGCAGATTAACCGTACCGATGTGAAAGAGATGGTAGAACTGGATAACTAACCGGTCGTCCATCGACAAAGAGTCGGACAAAAAAAAGCACCGCAATTTGGCGGTGCTACATTAATCACTATGGACAGACAGGGTAAATGTACAGGAAGTGAAAAAGGGTAGCTTTGCTACCATGGTCTGAATCGCAGACCAATTGCAAACACAACAACACAACATCACAACCGTAAGCCAAAAGCCCACCAGAACACGCATTCCGATAAAACTTTTCGTTCCGGCTTCAGGAAGTGCCGCCACTATAGGTATTTGCTGGTAGAACCTCAACGGACAATTTATAATGGCTCAGATAAAAAAAACTAATAGGTTACAACCTGTTGGTTAATTGTTAAATTCATTTAACATCAAAGCCTAAAAGTCATGTCAAAACGATTACCACCCCTAAATGCGTTGCGTGTTTTTGATGCTGCAGCGCGTCATTTGAGCTTTACGCGCGCAGCAGAAGAGCTTTTTGTGACGCAGGCCGCAGTAAGTCATCAAATCAAGTCACTTGAGGATTTCCTGGGGCTGAAGCTGTTTCGTCGACGCAATCGATCTTTGCTGTTAACGGAAGAAGGCCAAAGCTACTTTCTCGACATCAAAGAGATTTTTTCGCAATTAACCGACGCGACGCGTAAACTTCAGGCACGCAGTGCAAAAGGTGCGCTCACTGTGAGTTTATTGCCCAGTTTTGCAATCCAATGGATGGTTCCCAGACTCTCTAGCTTTAACTCAGCTTATCCGGGAATCGATGTCAGGATCCAGGCGGTGGACCGTCAGGAAGACAAACTGGCTGACGATGTTGATGTGGCGATTTTCTACGGACGTGGCAACTGGCCGGGTCTGCGCGTTGAAAAGTTGTACGCAGAATATCTATTGCCGGTCTGCTCGCCGCTATTACTCACCGGTGATAAACCGCTAAAGACGCCCGAAGATCTGGCGAAACACACATTATTGCACGATGCGTCACGCCGTGACTGGCAAGCCTATACGCGCCAGCTTGGCCTGAATCATATCAACGTACAGCAGGGACCCATCTTCAGCCATAGCGCCATGGTGCTCCAGGCTGCTATCCATGGACAGGGAATTGCGTTGGCTAATAACGTCATGGCGCAATCCGAAATAGAAGCCGGACGTCTGGTCTGTCCGTTTAATGATGTTCTGGTCAGCAAAAACGCATTTTATCTGGTTTGTCATGACAGTCAGGCAGAACTGGGTAAAATAGCCGCCTTCCGTCAGTGGATTCTGGCGAAAGCGGCCACGGAACAAGAAAAATTCCGCTTTCGTTATGAACAATAATTTACGTAGGGTATTCACATGACCAGCCGTTTTATGCTGATTTTTGCCGCCGTAAGTGGCTTTATCTTTGTGGCGTTGGGCGCCTTTGGGGCACATGTTCTGAGTAAAACCCTCGGTGTCGTTGAGATGGGGTGGATCCAGACTGGCCTCGAGTATCAGGCGTTCCATACGCTGGCTATATTTGGCCTGGCCGTCGCCATGCAGCGGCGCATTAGCATTTGGTTTTACTGGAGTAGCGTGTTTTTGGCATTAGGAACGGTGCTGTTTAGCGGCAGCCTGTATTGCCTCGCGCTCTCGCATTTACGCCTGTGGGCGTTTGTTACCCCCGTCGGTGGTTTCAGCTTCCTTGTGGGCTGGGCGCTGATGTTAGTGGGCGCTATTCGATTGAAACGTAAGGGCGTTAGCCATGAATAAGGTTGTATTGTTGTGTCGCCCAGGTTTTGAAAAAGAGTGCGCCGCAGAAATTACGGATAAAGCAGGACGCCGGGAAATCTTCGGTTTTGCCCGCGTGAAAGACAATGCGGGTTACGTCATCTTCGAATGCTATCAGCAGGACGATGCCGAAAAGTTAGTGAAAGAGTTGCCGTTTAGCTCGCTGATTTTTGCCCGTCAAATGTTTGTGGTGGGCGAACTGCTGCAATATTTACCGCCGGAAGACCGCATTACGCCGATTGTCGGCATGTTGCAGGGCGTGGTAGAGAAAGGCGGCGATCTGCGCGTTGAAGTTGCTGATACCAATGAAAGCAAAGAGTTGGTTAAATTTTGCCGTAAATTTACCGTACCACTGCGCGCGGCGCTGCGGGAAGCGGGCGTGCTGGCAAAATATGAAACGCCAAAACGTCCGGTGGTTCATGTGTTCTTTATCGCACCAGGCTGTTGCTATACCGGCTATTCCTGGCCTGACAATAACTCCCCGTTCTACATGGGCATTCCGCGTCTGAAGTTCCCGGCCGATGCGCCGAGCCGTTCAACACTGAAGCTGGAAGAAGCGCTGCACGTGTTTATTCCTGCCGATGAGTGGGATGAACGTCTGGCTAACGGAATGTATGCGGTGGATTTAGGGGCATGCCCGGGCGGTTGGACCTATCAACTGGTTAAACGCAACATGTGGGTTTACTCCGTGGATAATGGTCCGATGGCGCAAAGCCTGATGGATACCGGACAAGTTACCTGGCTGCGCGAAGACGGATTTAAGTACCGGCCAAATCGCAATAACATTTCGTGGATGGTTTGCGACATGGTGGAAAAGCCCGCGAAGGTTGCCGCCCTGATGGCGCAGTGGCTGGTCAACGGCTGGTGTCGTGAGACTATCTTCAACCTTAAGCTGCCGATGAAAAAACGCTACGAAGAGGTGTCGCAAAACCTGGCTTATATTCAGGCACAGCTTGACGAGCATGGCGTAAATGCCCAGATTCAGGCGCGTCAGCTGTATCATGACCGTGAAGAAGTCACCGTGCACGTCCGTCGCCTGTGGGCTGCTGTTGGTGGTCGTCGCGACGAGCGATAAGGTAAAATTGCAGGCCGGATGAAGGCGTAAATGCCTCATCCGGCCTGCATTGTTTCAATCAGCGGCGTATCTGAAATAATATGCGTCACATCATCCAGATGCCCAATCCGGGCCTCTCCCGAACGATTAAATTTACTTTTATCGATCAGCAATAATGACTGCGCTGCGCGCTTAAGCAGAATGGACTTGAAGTCGGCATTGGTCGCGTTAGAGTCCCAGAGTGCACCGTCGCTGTCGATCCCTGCGCAGGAAAAAATAAACAGATCGATCTCGAGTGGTTTGAGCTGCGAGATGAGCGAGGGGTTAACATAGCAACCGTATTTACGCTCAAGGCGACCGCCGGAGCTGATGAGCTGAAGATGTTCGCGTTTAGCCAATTCCTGGCAAATGGGCTGGCTGTTGGTAAAGACGTGAATGTTGATGTCCGGTAACTGTCGCGCCAGGTACCAGCACGTTGAGCTGGCGTCCAGGGCTATCACCATACCTTCTTCGATCCATGCCAGCGCTTCGCGGGCAATATTCGCTTTGTGGGCATAGTGGCTTTTGAGTCGCATATGAAACGGGTCGCCGCTGTCCTGATTTTCCCGATGAATCACTTTGGCCCGCCCGTGATTGCGCAGCACTTTTCCCTGGGCTTGTAACTCGCTGAGATCGCGGCGGATGGTCTCTTTGCTGACCTTAAGTTGCAAAGCAAGGGTTTCGGTTGTCAGATTTTTGTGGTTGGTAAGCAGATCTACGATCGCCTGCTGGCGCGCCGCTTTCATGTTCTGATCCTCATCTTATGATGAATGCCCGTAGCTGACGGGCATTCAGACCAGAGATTACGGGGTTACTCCTTTTTTTAATAGAATATTCCCGTACTTTGCCCGCTCTCCTGTGATAACGATCGCAAACGCCTGTTGCGCGCGTTCATAGAAGGCATAGCGGTCAATACGTGTGATGTCCGGGCAGGGGGGTTGCAGTGAAAGCGCCTGACGATAGCGGGCCTCGACGTCAGGATCGAGGGCATCGCCTTCAACAGCCGCCATCATCACCAGCGGTGGGGCATAGCTGTCCAGTTCAAAGAGCGGAATAATCGCCTGTAGCAGGTCGCTGACCGATAGACCGTCGGCGCGGATAACCTGCGGTCCCATGCTGTGGGCCGGGAAGTGGGCATCGGAAAATATAATCTCATCGCCGTGGCCCATCTCAGCCAGCACCTTCAGCAGGTCGGGCGAAATTATGGGAGATATTGTTTTGAGCATGTTACTCAACTCCTGTTAGTTCGGATTCGGTTTGCGGATAGAAGTAACGGTACTGGTAGCGTACCTGCCCGCGTGCCTGTTCCGGTGAGGCAAATTCCCCAATGCCTGACCACGCAAACATTGCGGCACCTGCCACGGTGGTTTCGGCGTCATCCAGCACTTTGACAGGTATCCCGAGCACATTCGCTTTGATCTGATTCCACAACGCGTTGCGGCTTCCCCCACCAACCAATAGCAGTTCAGTGGCCTGGAAATGACCGATTTTTTCCAGCGTATGGAGGTTTCGCTGCAGCTGTTCTGTCAGTCCTTCCAGCGCGGCGCGATAAAAGTGCCCACGGGTGGTATTGAGCGTAACCCCTTGCCAGCCCGCATTCTGACAGGCCAGCAGGTCGCAGTGCATCTTCACGCCTTCGGCGCCTGCCGGGATGGCCCTGGCTTCGTCAATCAGCGTCTGCCAGGGGGTGTCGGCAGTCCACAGCAGCTTACGCACCCACTCAAGTACACCGGAAGCCAGCCACTGCATGCCGGGGTTATTCAGTCCAGCCTGGCTATCCAGCTCACAAGTGGAACCCGCATATTGGCTGAGCTGGGAGGTATCCACCTGCGCACTGCGCACCATCAGAATTTCCCATGTGCCGGAAGAGAGCACCGGTTCATCTGGTTGGGCTCCAGCGCCAAATAGCGCAAACTGCGTGTCGTGTCCGGCAGAGATGACCGGAATTCCCGCCGTAAGCCCGAGCAGGCTGGCAGCCTCTGGTTGCAAAGCCCCAATCTGTTCGCCTGCTTCAACCAGGCGCGGGAACAGACGGCGCGGTATGCCCGTAGCCTGCAAAATGTCATGACTAAAATCGCGCTGCCGGATGTCCAGCAACTGGCTGGTGCCCGCCATGGTGATATCTGTAGTGAACTCGCCGGTTAAACGGTGGTTGATAAGCGACGAGATAAACAACCAGGCGTGCGCCTGCTCCAGAAATTGCGGATGGTTTTCTTTCAGCCACACCAGTTTATACAGCGTGTTGAAGCTAAATGCGCCGACGCCGGAAATTTCCTGCAATTGCTGCGGTGAAATGTAGCGGTGAATATTCTCCATCACCGCTGCGGTGCGTGGGCATTTCCAGCTAATCACCGGATACAGCTGCTTGCCGTTCTTATCAACCAGCGCGCCGTCTACGCCAAAAGTGGTGACGGCGATCCCGCGGACATGGCAGGCGGCCAGTTGCGTGCAGAGGCGCTGACAGCAATCGGCGAAGCGTTGCAGAATGGCCTCCAGCGACCATTGATGCCAGGTACTGTTTTCTGTTGCGATGTCACTGGCGTTCGGGGTTGCTGCGCGGGCGACAATCTTTCCCTGTCGGTCAACGGCGATAGCCCGCACGTTGGTCGCGCCACAGTCGAGAACCAGGATAACGTCTTGTTTCATAATCGCTCCCCAAACGTAGCCGGATGGCGCAGCGCTTACCCGGCCTACAAAATTCACTGCGCAGGCCCGGTAAGCTTGCGCCACCGGGCCAGAGTCGCATTAACGCTTATACAGCGGGCCGTAGTTCTGGCAGGCGCGATAATCCTGGCCTTCCATATCCATACCATGGGCTGCCCAGGCTGAAGGGCGGTAAATTTTTTCGTCTTCCACGTTGTGCATACAAACCGGGATACGCAGCATGGCGGCGAGCGTAATAAAGTCCGCACCCACGTGACCTATCGTCAGTACGCCGTGGTTTGCGCCCCAGTTAGCCATGACGGAATAGACATCGCTGAACGGGCCTTGACCGGTTAAGCGCGGGGCAAACCAGGTGGTTGGCCAGGTGGAGTTGGTGCGCGCATCAAGCTGGTCGTGCATCTCTTTCGGCAATTCCACGCTCCAGCCTTCCGCGATTTGCAGCACCGGGCCCAGGCCTTTGATGATGTTGATGCGGGTCATGGTGAAGGGCACGCCGCCCTCGGTCAGGAAGCGAGAAGAATAGCCGCCGCCGCGGAAGTATTCGTGAATAGCCGGACACCATTCGGTAGCCGCAAGGCAATCATCCGCCTCTTTCTGTGAGATCTCCCAGTGCGGCTTCATGGTCGGTTTCCCTTCGCCGTCGCGCTGTTTGCAGGAGCCATCCAGCGCTGCCGAGCCGGAGTTAATCAGGTGAATAATACCGTGCTCAGCAAGGCCGGTCAGCGGTTTACCCGTGACACGTTCAACCGCCTCTGGCGACCAGTAGGTACGCACATCGGCAAAGACCTGCGCTGTGCCGGTGAGTTGATGACCAAACAGCATCGCCACGCCGTTCAGGCTGTCGTTTTCGGTGGCGACAACGAACGGTTCGCGAATGCCGTTCCAGTCAAAGGAGCTGTTGAGCAGTGCTTCGGCGGTATCGCCATTAGGGTATTGATCGGTCCAGTGACGCTGGCCCTGGAAGCCTGCGGCAATCGCGTTATACCCCAGCGACTCTTCAACCCGACCTTTGTCTGCCAGTTTCTGGTTACCCTGCATCATGTCGCGAATGCACATGGCCATAAGCAGGCTCTCTTTCAGCACCGCACGGCTCTGCTCTGCGTTACGCTTATATTGTTGTGCGTTCTGATCTTCACCGTAGCGGAAGTTTTTATCCGCCCACGCCAGCGCCATTTCTAGCTCGGCTTCGTCATAGATTTTTTGGTCGATGCGACGACGCAGTTCGGTCATATCAACGGGTTGAACCTTCATTCCCAGCCAGGATTCAAAGAAGTTATGATCGACAATCGAGCCGGCAATGCCCATTGAAACGCCGCCTACGGACAGGTAGCTTTTGCCTTTCATACTGGCAACCGCCAGGCCCGCGCGGGTAAAGCGCAGCAATTTTTCTTCGACATCGGCAGGGATCGTGGTGTCACCGGCATCCTGTACGTCATGGCCGTAAATAGAGAAGGCGGGAAGTCCTTTTTGATTATGCGCAGCCAATGCTGCGGCCAGATAA
>NZ_JAHLRC010000113.1:0-11497 GCF_018919545.1 Citrobacter sp. S46_ASV_140 | reverse complement strand
GTAATGCCTTGCGCCAGCAGCTCATCGATGACGTTGTTATAGAAATCAACTGCCTGCGGGTTGACGTCGCCAGTACCGTCCGGGATCAGTCGTGACCAACTGATTGAAGTGCGGAAGCTGTTGTGCTTCAGCTGTTTGAGCAGTGCGATGTCCTGTTTCCAGTGCTGATAAAAGGTCGAGGTGTTCTCCGGGCCAACCCCCTGATGGAAACGCCCAGGCTGGCGGTCGAACCACACGTCCCATGTCGTCTGGCTTTTGCCGCCGTTCAGACTATCCCCTTCGGTTTGCAGCGCCGAGCAGGCACTACCCCACCAAAAGTTTTCGGGAAAACGGTATCGCATTATCTTGCTCCTTGATGTGTTTCATTTCCCTACACAATAGGCGATTTTGCAAAACAGAAACCGGTTACAGCACTCGTTTTTCAATGCGATAGTTACAAATCCGGGCATTCAACTTTGCCCAGCGCTTCCCAGTAGTTGTTCTGATTGTTTCTTTGTATTGCCAGAATGGCTTCGCGGATGTGTTGCTGATTACGCGTATCAGCCATAATCGTTTTTTCCCACACCTCATCCGATGGCGACCCCTGCGGGGTACAAATCTTGCGTAAATCCTTCAATACGGTGTTTTTGTCATGAACGGACTGTAGAGAGCCATAAGCCGAATCGGCCTGCGCCAAACCCGGCAGCATGAAAAGAATGGCAATAAGCGGTAAAACGGCTTGTTTCATGATAATAATCCTTGTTGTCGATGCGCATCATCTCAAGAGTAAGTGTAGACGGCATGCGCCTCACTCATCAGCCTGTGTTAATTTCTAAAAAGAAAATCAGCCAGAAGTTTTAGTTTTTCAGGAGGATAGGATGCAAATACAGATTACAGATACCATTACTGAAGACGATCAAAATGCTCTGCTTGTTGGACTGCGCGCCTACAATCGCCAGTTCCTGAGGACCACCAATTTTGGCGACCTGGCGGTGTACTGGCGCGATGAGCACAATGAAATACTGGGCGGGCTGATCGGTAAAATCAAAGGCGAATGGCTGTGTATTGATTTCCTGTGGATGCATGACTCGCTGCGTAAAGGCGGTTACGGCACAAAGTTGATGCAGGCCGCTGAACAGACGGCGCGTGAGAGAGGATGCCTGCATGCGCTGGTGGACACGATGAGTTTCCAGGCGCTGCCGTTTTATCAGAAAAACGGCTATCAGTTGCAAATGACCCTCGATAACTTTCCAGAAACCGGTTCCGCGCGCCATTATTTGTCGAAAACGTTTTGATGACCGGAAGGACTGCAAAAGGGATGACCTAACAGCACATTCCGATTAATTTTCCTTTTCGCATTATGCTTTTTTCTTCTTGCTGATGCTTTTTCGTTTTTTAAACCGCAGCGGCCTTCCCGCTATAGTCATTTCATTACTCATCAGGCGGTTATTGCAAAAGGATAAAACGTGAAACTGAAGATACCTTATTTTGGGGCTGGGGCGGCGTTATTACTGGCGGGATTATTGCTGGCAGGATGCGATCAGCAGAACAATGATGCAAAGCATATTAAAGTGGGCGTGATTAACGGCGCAGAGCAGGATGTGGCGGAAGTCGCGAAGAAAGTCGCTAAAGAAAAATATGGCCTGGAGGTGGAATTGGTGGGGTTTAGCGGTTCTCTGCTGCCCAACGATGCCACTAATCATGGTGAGCTGGATGCCAACGTCTTCCAGCATCGTCCGTTCCTTGAACAAGATAATAAAGCGCACGGCTATAAGCTGGTAGCGGTGGGCAATACCTTTGTGTTCCCGATGGCGGGTTATTCGAAGAAAATCAAAACTGTTGATGAACTAAAAGACGGTGCGACGATTGCGATACCTAACGATCCGACCAACCTTGGGCGGGCGCTGTTGCTGCTACAAAAAGAGAAGTTAATCACGCTGAAAGCGGATACCGGCCTGCTGCCAACGGCGCTGGATATTACGGATAATCCGCGACATCTGAAAATTATGGAACTGGAAGGGGCGCAGCTACCGCGCGTGCTGGACGATCAAAAAGTGGATGTGGCGATTATCAGTACCACCTACATCCAGCAAACCGGGCTTTCTCCGGTACATGACAGCGTATTTATCGAAGACAAAAATTCACCGTACGTGAACATTCTGGTGGCGCGAGAAGACAATAAAGATGCCGAGAATGTGAAAGAATTCCTGCAATCTTATCAGTCACCGGAAGTGGCGAAGGCGGCAGAAACTATCTTTAACGGCGGCGCAGTTCCGGGCTGGTAATCGTCACCCGTTGCCGCGCCAGTTGGGGTTAAACCGCTCTGGCGCGGCGACGTGAGTCCATTGAGATAAGCACGACCGATGAGAGGATCAAAAGCGTACCCAGCCAGTCTGGCAGGGTAAAGGTGATGCCTAACAGCAGCAGGGACAGCAACGCACTGCTCAACGGTTCCGCGCAGCTTAAAATGCTCGCTTTCGGTCCGCCAATCATCTGCGCGCCTTTCAGGTACAGGCTAAACGTGAGTGACGTGCCGATGACCACCAGATAGAAAAACGCCAGAATTAAACTGCCATTCACCACGAAATGAGTTCCCTGCCCGGCATAGAACGGCAGTAGGATCATTCCACCGATTAACATACTCCAGCCGACGACCGGCAACGTGCCGTAGCGCGCGATGAGCGTTGAGGGGTAGGTGGTATAGAACGCGGCAGCAAACGCCGAGGCTATTCCCCAAAACAGCGCGGCAGCTGAGATAGATAACGACGTCGGGTTACCGTGGGTGACCAGTAAGAAAGTACCGATGAGCGAGGTGAAGATCGCCGTCAGCACTAAAACCCCCGGCCGCGCTTTGCGCACCACGGAGAACCACGCCACGATAATGGTCGGTGACAAAAATTGCAGCACCGTCGCGGTGGCGGCGTTGGATTTTTCGATGGTCAGCAGGAAGGTTAGCTGTACGGTGAGTGCCCCGACCACGGAAAAAATCAGCA
This sequence comes from Citrobacter sp. S46_ASV_140, assembly GCF_018919545.1. Classification (NCBI taxonomy): domain Bacteria; kingdom Pseudomonadati; phylum Pseudomonadota; class Gammaproteobacteria; order Enterobacterales; family Enterobacteriaceae; genus Citrobacter; species Citrobacter sp. S46_ASV_140. Next base: position 8,525 of record NZ_JAHLRC010000113.1, on the reverse strand, counting down.
GGCTGATGGCGTCCTTGCGGTTTTTGATAATGGAGAATACGTTGTCGCCGTGAACGAAAGAGAGCATCAGCAGAATGAGCCCCGCGAAAATCAGGCGCGTCATGGTCAGAAACTGCGACGACATCTGGCTTTGCTCCATGATGTACTGCGCGCAAACGCCTGAACTTCCCCATAATACGGCGGCAATCAGGACGTTCATCATCCCTCTTCTGGTGGAACTCATCTTTCCCTCTGCATGTTGTTTTGTTTTATTTGTGTGCAGGCATCATAGCAGAGATAGCGAAGCGAGTGAGACATGACGGGCACAGCCCCCCACACCGCAGGGGGCTTCGGCAGTCATCTTACGGCGCAATCGGCGTCAGATAATCCAGTCGTAGCGGTTCGGCCAGCAGCTCGTTCATTTGCAGAATAAACGTCTGGAAATGGGGCAGGGCGATATGCTCGTCCAGACCGGCCTGACCGCGCCAGGATTCACGAACGTAGAAGACATCCGGTGTGTCGCGCAACTGGAACAGGGCATACTCAATATTGCCCGGCTCCTGGCGCGTGGGCAGCAGCAGAGCCTGCAGCGCCTGTTTCAGTGCGTCGATTTTCCCCGGTCTGGCTTTCAGTACCGCAATAATTGAAATCACCTCTGAATCAGACATGTTAAAACCCCTCCAGCACAATCTTGCCGACTGAACGACCGGTTTCAATTTGCGCGTGCGCTTTTTGCAGATTCGCCGCGTTGATTGCGCCAAAATGCTCGCCCAGCGTGGTGCGAATGGTGTTGTCATCGATCAACTGTGCCACGCGGGTTAATAGCTGATGCTGCGCAATGATGTCGTGGGTGGTAAACATCGAACGGGTAAACATAAATTCCCAGTGCAGCGAAATGCTTTTGGCCTTCAGTGGACGTGCATCGAGGGTTTGCGGATCGTCAATCAGCGCCAGTTTGCCCTGCGGCGCCAGGGCGGCAATAATTTGCGGGTAGTGCTGCTCGGTATTGTTCAGGCTGGCAACGTGCGTCACCTCTTTAATGCCAATCCGAGCCAGCTCTTCCATCAGCGGCTTGCTGTGGTCAATCACATGATGAGCGCCTGCTTCACGTACCCATTTCTGGCTCTGTGGACGTGAAGCGGTACCGATGACAGTCATTTTGGTCAGCTTACTGGCCAGTTGCGTCAGGATAGAACCGACGCCGCCAGCAGCGCCAACAATCAATAACACATCATTTTCATTGCCATTTTCCTCAACGCCCAGGCGGTCGAACAGCATTTCCCAGGCGGTGATGGCGGTCAGCGGCAGTGCCGCAGCAGAAGCGTTGTCCAGCGATTGCGGCTTCAGCGCGGTAATACGTTCATCAACCAGCTGAAATTCACTGTTACTGCCAGCACGACCCAGCGCACCGGCATACCAGACTTCATCGCCAGGAGCGAACAGGGTGACTGCTTCACCCACGGACTTCACCACGCCAACGGCGTCCCAACCCAGCACGCGGGGCACATCAGCGTTAAAACCTTCGCGGACCTTGGTATCAACGGGGTTGACGGAAATGGCCTTCACTTCAACCAGCAGATCGTGCCCGGAGGCGACGGGCATGGGCAGGTCAATCTCTTGTAAAAATTCAATGTTACTGCCGTCGGTTGCGGCGCGGGTAATAGCGATGGCTTTCATAATCTCTCCGGTTAATAAACCTTCTATCTGTTGAATAATTCGATGGTAAACCGGTAGCAGAACGGGAAAAATAGCCCTTCGGCGACAGGACTTATACTCGGGGAGTGAAAATGTTCCGGCTTGAAGATCTCACGTTGTTTGTCCGCGCCGCGGCGCTGAATAGTTTTAGCGATGCCGCACGCGAAGTCGGCGTTCAGCCTGCTCAGGTCAGTTCTGCTATTAAGCGCCTGGAGTCTACGCTGGCTATCCGCTTGTTTGCCCGCTCCACGCGCAGTCTGCGCCTGACGCCGGAAGGTGAGGTCTGGCTACCCTATGCCCGCCAGATGCTGGACGTGATGCATGCCGGGCTGCAAAAAATTCAGACCCCGGATGATGAAGTTTCAGGCACGCTGCAAATCGCCGTACCTTCCGATCTCGGTCGGAACCTACTGCTGCCGGTCTTTCAGTCGTTTCGACGCCGCTATCCCGCGCTGCGCCTGCGGATTTTTTTCTCCGACCAGGTGACGGATGTCTTTAAAGACCCCGTCGATGTGGCGTTTCGCTATGGCAACACCGAAGACGCATCTTACATTGCGCTGCCTGTCGCACCGGGTAACCGACGCGTGCTGGTGGCATCACCGGAATGGGTTGTGCAAAACGGCGCGCCGCAAACTCCGGATGATTTAACACAGCTCAACGCCATGACCTTCGTCTTACGCGGACGCCTGCACGATCGCTGGACGTTTACGCATAACGGCGAGGTTAGCAGTGTGCAGGTTAACGGCACCATTATGAGCGACGATGCTGAAGTAATCCGACGGCTGGCGATTGCCGGAGAAGGCATCGCGTACAAGTCGTGGCTGGATGTCAGCGAGGATGTGCGTGATGGACGATTGCAGCTACTGATGCCTGATTACCTGGGCGAGAAAGCCCCGCTGAATATGATTTGCCCACATCGTAAGCAGCTTTCAACGGCGGTCCGTCTGCTGCATGACGCCGTGAAGGCGCGGTGTGACACATTGGGCATTTCCCCGTGAGGTGTTCAATCGCAGGAATATTATTCGATAGCCATACGCATAAATAATAGCTAATCTCTGTTGCTGGCATTAATCTGATCGGAGCGCCGATCAGTTAGTGATAATTGTTTTATTGAGTATAGTTTCTTCGATAAATATTATTTCTTAAATTAATGCAGTGTTTATAATATTTATGTTAAGAATTTTGTGGTCGATGATTTAATGACTTGTATATTTATTAAAAGGTATTTGACGAGATGCCTTTCGCTACGGTATAAAACATAATAGCCTCGATACATGCCTATTTTTTTTACCTGATTGTTAAACGCATTGATGCTTTTTGTTATTACGTTATTTATTGGGGTAGGAGAGGGCCATTGAAGTCAAAGACTATAAATGATGTATTGTATTATATAGAAGATAATTTTGTTTCAGGCATTGGTATTGATGACATTTCACAGTTTTCCGGATACAGTCGCAGACATATACAGAATATTTTAAAGCAGCGAATAAATATGCCTGTGGGGCTTTATATTCGTAGGCGACGGATAACCAAAGCAGCAAGCTTGTTACGCCTTACTCATATGGATATTATCGATATTTCAGTGCGGGTAGGATTCGATTCTCAGCAATCTTTCTGCCGTGAATTTAAAAAACTAACCGGTTATACCCCCACAGAATACCGTAAAAATCCCAGTTGGGATCTTTCGCCGTTAATGTCGTTTGTACTGCGCAGTGATATTGTTGTCGGCGAATTGCAACTACGTACCTTACCTGCTGATACCGTGCATGGATTTCAGTACAATTATGACACACCAATCCCGCCTGCCAGTGACTCACATCTGCATCGATTAAATCTAATATTTGAGCAACTTACCAGTTCAAAACAAAATGTGTGGGCATTAACTGATTTCTCGTCTAATCCAAACTCAATGATGCGGTTGAAAGTTAAAAGCATCATTGGTAATAAAAGTCATCATTCGCCCAATGCCTATAATCGTTATGAGTGTCCTTCGGGAACGTATGCCTGTTTTTCATTCAGATTCAAGAAAGAGGACTATCCACTCTATTCAAGATATATTTATTTTAAGATGTTGCCGGAGAGTAAATTAAAAAGAAAGGCAGGCTATGATATTGAAATATTCCATTATAACCAAGAGGATCTTAAAAATAAAATAATCACCTGTGAACATTACATTCCGATAGATGTGTAATGTAAAAAAGCTCCACTTGCGTGGAGCAAAGACCTCGCAGTACGCCTAAATTAGGATTAATTATTGGTACTCAGCATTGAAATACAAAACTGAACGTACAATGCCGGGACTGACATTGTTAGCTGTTTGAAAATACTGAGCATAAAACGGGATGGAATGATTACCTTTATCTTGAGGCGCTAAATTGATATATGAAGGTGTATTGAATTTAACAGGCTGTTGTTGTTGATCTAACACCTGAATGCCGATGCCAGCAGCGCCTTTGGGGTGGATATTCTTTAGTACACCGATAATACTGCGGTGACCATTATCTGTGTCGCTCCAGCTTAGAATAACCCGGGAAGGCGTCGTAAAATCACTTTTACAGAGAAGGTCGATAGTAAATGGTTTTCTTCCCGCAGTGCTTCCATAGCCTCTGAATTGCTCAAGTGCTATATCGGGCAGTTTGACGTTGATCGAGCGGTTACCTTTGATTGCGCATGAACGGTTGAGCATCGTGATATATTTTGCCGGCACAATGATATCCACCACGGGCAAAGATTGAGCCTCACTTCTGATTTGCAGGTTGATGGAACCCGCAGCGGCTCCTGCCGCAAGCTGATCATCCAGTTTGATCAGCTCAATCTTTATTTTGCTGTTCCTGAATTCATCTGCCGTCGCTCTGAAAGTTGATGGCCACTGGATCGTTTGTCCGGTTGAGGTTTCCAGGGTGACTTTAATGCCAATCCCACTCACATTGCTGCGTATAATACCGGGTTGTTTCATTGCGGACCGATCGCCAATAATCTGTGCGGAAAAAGGGGGGTTGTCAGTACAGCCTGACGCCTGAATATTCTGTAGCGAAAGCGTGCGCGTCTGAATAACTCCCCCTGACTGGATTGATTGCTTATCGTTAACGATTTCCGGCGACAAAATAAACTTTTGTGTGGTCAGGGTACATGCAGCACTGGCTGTCTGATGAATGCTCAAGGCACAGCCCAGAATTAAAGCGGTACGTATTACCGACATGTGGCCTCCTGGTTTTTTAACACGATCGTGCATTTCCCTGTTTCCAGTGAAACGAACACTTCTGGTGAGGTGGTTTCATCAATATAAAGCGCACCGCCTTGTCCGACGTAGCCGACATGATTATTGGCATTGTCGCGGATGATGGCACCGAATGGCATTCTCTGCTGACCCTGCAGGCGGGGATAAATAATGTTCTGTTTTCTGAGCGTCGTTTCAAAGGTGACTGGAATGACATTACCTTCGTAAGGCGCAATCTTGGCCTGGGTTTTAGTAAAGTTCAGACCTTCAGTTGAACCTTTTGGATCGATAGTAACGTCATTCACGCGCCACGGACGAAGCCAGGGCAGAATGGCGTAGCCATTTTTATCGAAGCGGGTTCCAGGTACGCCTTCAAGATGAGCGCCATGCGCATCAGGCGCATAGACCAGCGCGACGGTATCTGAGCGCTCTGGCGAGAAGGTTATTCCCCCCGCGTGCCCAACCAGCATGCCACTCATTCCACCGCTTACCTGGTGCCATGAGTTACTCTGACTCCACGTCCCGTTCAGCGAGGTATAAGGCGTACGCACCATGCCGTTTGCTCCCCATTCCACACTACCGCCGCGGAGATAGCCGGTATTGACCCCCCAAACGATATTGTTTTCCTCATCAGTCGAGGTCGTGAAGCCGAGGCGTGTATTGCTGGCTTTGCCGTTATTGCTGTAGCTATCAGAGGAGATCTGCGTAAAACCGGCGTTATCCCGGGGCAGGAAATAGCTGAATGAGAGCATGATTTGGTCATCTTTGGTGACCGAACCCTGTTGATCCTCATTCCAGAAACGCTGGGCGGATATACTCCAGGTCAGGTTGCCCCAGGCATTGGTGTATCCCACGGCATACTGGCGATAATTATCCTGCTGATCCCAGAACTTCTTAAGAGAGCCGGATAAATAGAATGATCCCCAGGTATCGGATAACGGCTGATTAATACTGGCGCTAAACGACTGCTTCTCGCGTGACGAGAAATATTGGCTGACGAATGCCTGTGCATCCAGGGCATCCAGCGCATCGCGTTGACCGTAAAAGTGATGTGAACTGTATTTTGCTTCCAGCCAGAGCGCGGTTGCCGACCAGGGTAGGGTGCTATTCCATGTCAGACGATACTGTTGTCCTTGTTGACGATTGTCCTCAAGCTTCAGGCGCGATTGGGTGATATCAAGGGCGAATGCGCCGAGTTGGGTGTTCAGACCGCTACCGATGAGGGCTGACTGATAGCGCTCGAATCCAGAGGCCCCGGTATACAACGTTAAATAGTTGTTCAGGCCATACTGCCAGTAGGCCTGGGCTAAAAACGGATCTTCATCATAATTATCTTCATCGACGGTGCCGAGAGTGATGCCATAGCGCGAAATGCCGGGTTTTAGTAGCTGTGGTACCGAAGAGTATGGAACGGTAAAGCGGCGGATACGCCCGTCTGATTCCTGAATCGTGACCAGCAACTCGCCGCCAGTATTCGCGGGCAACACGGAATCAATCGAGAATGGCCCAGCCGGAACCGAGGACTGATGAATGGTTTGACCATCCTGGGTGACGGTAATACGGGCGTTGGTCTCAGCTACGCCGCGAATAATCGGCGCCCAGTTCAGCGTGCTATCCGGGCGCATTAAATCCTCAGAAGCCAATCCCACTCCGAGAATAGCCATACTGTCGAACATCTGGCTGTCAGTATAGAACTTGCCAGCGCTTAACATGGATTTCCAACGAGTGATGGGCCGTTTTAGCGTCGTGCGATTATTGGCGTAATGGCTACCTATTTTGCTGTCCCAATTTTGGCTACCAAAATGTTCAATTAGCCACCCTCCAGCAGAGCTTCGGATATCCATTCCCACCCAGGCGCTGTCCGTACTTGAACGATCGTTACCACGTTGCTGGGTGCTGTAATAATCGGCGTTATAGCTGAAATTAATCGCCGGCGCCCCTGGTTGCCAGAGTTCAGGTTGGACATAATTGTTTTCGATATTATCAACATAAGCCTGCGGGATGGTGATGCGCAGCTCAAGCTGGCTGGTGTTGAGTCTCTCCGTTGCTTTCCCGCTGGTGTCCCAATCGGCAATGCTGCCGCAGCGTGAAGGGTGAGCGGCCAGCGTTTGATTCATTTTTTCTGGGTTAATGCCCACGCCTTTGAGAAATGCTTCTGAATAACAGCTAACTAAATCGCCGTGATTATCTTTTTTGAATAAGAGTTCACGACGTCCACGCCAGTTATCATTAATATAAATATCTACGATATATGTCCCGGGCAATAATCCTGCGGCATTAAAGGACTGCAAATCGTTAAGTGAAGCATTGCCCATTAAGATGGCGTTATCGAACTCGTAGCGAGTGCTGTCTTCTGCGTGAGCTCCAACGGAAAATAATGAACCATGAAAAATAATGAAACAGGGTATGGTGAGGATCCTTTTACATAAACCCATTACTAATTCCTTTTATCCCTTTTTATTAATTAATGGTTGTTTTGTGTTCCACAATTCCGCCGTAATCGCTGATTGCTTGTAAAACAACCGATTCACCCTGGCTGACTTGTTGTTTTGCATTGATAGTCGTTCTGCTTTTCGGGGCGACCATGACCCCTTCGTTTATGAGTCCATGGCCTGATGACGTCACAATATCCGCAACCGTGATGAAGAAGGGGGTGGGGTTTACCAGCGTTATGTCACGTTGGTTAGCAATAATTTTTATCTTATTTTCCGCGTTTTGACGGTCACCTAACCCACTGGGTCGCCAGAAAAACTTAAAGCGTGAGCGAATGGCTAAATTGAGCACAGCTGAATTGTCCGTGACGCTATTCTTATCCACGGAAGGAATATCCAGTATGTTAAGCCACCACATAGACTCACGGTCGGTGGCGACAATATTTTTATCAACGGCTTTTTTTATTCTGAGTGATTGCCCATTGCCTGCGTCAACGCGGGCAATGGGTGGAGAAATAATAAATGGAGTGGAAATTTCTTCCGGTAACTTTTCTGGATTTCCCTCATCCAACCATACCTGGGCCAACGATGGATAGTTTCCCGTATTCGTCATTTGTATCGTGATCTCTGCGGAATCTTCAGAGTAAATAAATCGGGTGCCATTGACAATGATATTATTTGCATGTGCGGTAGAGAGAGCAAATAGAGCTAATAAATAAATGAAAATTTTCATGAAGCCTCTATTAAAATAAATGCTATAGCGCAAGGCAGCTATAGCATTGTGTATTTAGAGATAAGTAATGCTATAGTTTGCCTGAGCGCTTACCGGTCCCGGTTGAACATATGATGAACCACTATTTTCACGTGGTATAATGTAACCCACGCTGAATTTATAAGTTAAAGTCGGGCTATCATTGCCATGTAGGAGATAATCTTTCTCAGGTTCAAATCGGTCATTCTTATTCATCAGGTTAATATTTTTTTCACGATTATCCTTAAGGACTAGCGCTACATTTTGGGCTCCACCCCTTGTCGTATTTTTGAGATATCCATCGTGAGTCAGAGGGGAATTAACATTCCAGGCTAATTTGGGAACTATTTTTTCATTAATATAACAACCCTTCACTTTAATACTGAATTGCTGGAGTTGAGTTGCATGTAATTTGCTAACTAATGTATTGAGAACTGGGTTTAATTTTACC
>NZ_JAHLRC010000112.1:0-11751 GCF_018919545.1 Citrobacter sp. S46_ASV_140 | reverse complement strand
GTTCCTGAACTCATACAGATGAACATTCGGGCGATTCGACTCCACCATGCCCAGATCCTCGCCTGGCTTTAGCTCGTCATAAATCATCCCCGGCGCAATATCGTAATGCCGCTGTCCACCCGGTGTTGAAAACTCGGTTTCTGTATCAACAGACTGAGCATCCCCACGTTTGATATAGAAACCCAGCGCCGCCGCAATACGTGCCGCCACGCGCTCACTCTCTTCATAATCCTTAATATCGGAGAGCCGGGTGATCACGCCATGGATGAGGCTGATCCCCCTTAACTGGTGAAGCCGTTTACGCATAGCCAGGTGCAGCATGCTGTCAGCCGAAACAGTTTTTAAATCAGCATTGAGTCCGGCAAAACTGGCAGGATGGTTCTTATAAACTCTGTAGCCCGTCGGTCGCCCCCAGGCATTGACAATAATCCCCTGGCGGATCTGCTGCCCGGAGGTACTGTTCAGGTTAAACGGAACAAAATCCGCCTCCAGCAGTTCAAGAGAAAATGGTACCTGGGTTGAATGCTGCAACCCGGCTACATTTCCCCGCACCATCTGTGTAAACACTTCACCATCACGCAGTGCTGAACGTAACAAAAGCCGCTCTGCTTCCGGACGGGTAAACATCCCGGTCACTTCCGGACGAACCGACCATTCCGCCCAGAGCGCGGATAACTGACCAGCAAACTCAGAGTGAAGATTACCCTCAAGATCAAGCGGCTGCGGTTCAACGTGGATCCCGTGAGCACCGATAACCCGATCCTCCATCTTGTCAAAAAGACCAATCACCAGATCATGGTTTTCATCAAGCCAGCGGGCCTGCTCTCGTAATGAAGTACCGGCTGCAAATACAGCGGTGTCCGCTGACCGGGATTCACGTTTCCCCTTATGCAGACGAGTCGGATTTGCTGCCTCATAGGCTCTGAGTCTGAGTCGGTTTTGTGCGCGCGATGCCGCCCACCCGGGCGATATTGCGCCCAGTGCCTTTTCAAAAAATCCCATGATTTGCCTTACAGAAAGTTAGCGAGTTTGAACGAGCCATTGCGGTTTGAGACAGCGCGCCAGCGCCTTTCCCAGTATTCAAGCTCGTCACGCAGGGCTTTAGGGTCATGGTTGGTAATTGCCCGGCCATTAACCCCCGTGAATGACACGCTTTTACCGTCCAGGGAATCACGGTATGCCTGGCGTACTGTTATCAGCATCTGCTGAATTTCTGATTTCGTCACAGCCAGCCTCCGTTATCACTGACACCCAGCCAGCCACCAGAAAGCGGGCTGGACGGTTCAGTTACAGAAACAGAAGATGAACGTACAGGTACCGCTTTTTTCACAGCAATCTCCCTGGGGCGCTCCCCGTCAATGATGTTTGAATTACACTCCTGAGCGGCAGCCCATGCCGGGGGCTGTTCCCAGTCCCGGATTTTTTCATAACCACGCAGGACAGCGACGGCGTGGGCATAACAGAAAAGGTCAAAGGCTTCGTTATTGCCTTTTCCGGGCTTGCGCCATTTTCCGTCCGTGCCACGTTCTTCATAAGTCAGTTCTTCGTAGAACCACTCCCCCAGCCAGTCAGGAAAATGGATAAACCCGGCACCGGGGGTTTCACGTTCAAGGTTGTTACTGAGCTGATCTTTTAGCAGGTCCGTCTGCAACAGATATACCGGAACCTCACCACGCGCATCCGCCCGGCGGTCGCTTCGGCCTGTGTTGTCAGGGTGGGTTTTGGTAATGATTTTCTGGCGTCGGGTGCTGTCACCTTTTATCAGGTAAACCCGTTTACCCAGTCCGTCACGACGACACTGGCGCCAGAATTTATAGGCGTTATCCGTTACCCCATCTTCCCCGCCGCTGTCGACAGCCATTGCAAGAATGGGCATCCGTCGCGAAGGGTCTGACTGCAACGCATAAGTTTTTTCGAGAACATCTGTGATGAGCAGTTGCCAGTCTTCCGGATAGGATCCGGGATGCACCTGCTGCGCCTCACCATATTCATCACAACGCAGAGACTGACGGATGTTATAGCGGTCCACCAGCCAGCGTTCGCCGTTTTCACCGTACCCGATGATCTGGACGACAAAACGGCGCTTCTTCCCGCCCTGCACATCCACCGACGCCAGAAGAAAACGGACTTTCGGCGGCACAAGTCGCTTGCCATAGTCTTCTGCCCGCAGCATCAGCACGTCAGCACGTCGCTGCTCACTGGCTGCACGGGGAAGATAAGGCAGCCCCCAGTCAGTATTAATTACCGTTTTGAGCGTTTCTTCGCTGCCGGTGGCTTCATAGTCCTGTTCCGCCGTCAGTAATTTGTAAACCAGTTGCGCCCATGTCTGATATGCCGCCGCAGGTCCCTCCATCCAGAACGAGGCAATGCGCGAGCGTCGGGCTTCTCCGGTTATGTTGCCCTCACGGTCGATAGTCTGTCCCTCACGCAACCAGACACCCTTTCCGTTCAGTTCCCGCTTTCTGTCGGCGGTAATCATGCCGCTACAATGCGGACAATCAATATGCGCCGCTTCACTGGCTTTTACCGGGTCAGACGTTTCCCGGTAGCCTGTCATCGCCTCCATGGCCGGTTGAAAGTATTGCCCGCAATGTGGACATGGCCAGTACCAGCGACGGCGATCGCCGCGGTTATATAAAGAAAGGATCCCGGTCGTGGGAGGGGCTTCGTGAGGAGACTTTCTCCGCCACTTCGTATTGGTGATTTCCCTGCCCGGTGAGCTCTCGACCAGCGTCATCCCCGCCGACATAAAGGTGGTGGTACGTTTTGAAGCAAGCGAAAATCCGTCCCCTTCCCCGTCGATATCTTCCGGAAAGCGATCGTAATCCGTCAGCGCCACACACTTAAAATCTGAGGACGACATGATGTTGATAGACGGCCAGCCTATCTTCAGGTAGTTCCCGGCAAGGAAAGTCCGGTCATGCACGTTGTTGTCATTGCGTGAGGGACTAAGCCGGCATGCCACCTCCGGGCTGACACGAAATGTTCGGGCCAGACGTTTTTTGGAGTGTTCGCGCGCTTTCTCTTCCGTCATCTGAATGATGAGCATGTCAGACGGATCGCAGACAACGTTGTACACCACCCAGCCATCAATCAGACCAATGGTTTTACCCGTTCGGGCAGGGCCAACAAAAATGACAGCATCATATTCGCGTGATGCCAGGCAGTTCATCGGCTCCACAACATAAGGGGCAAGATTAGGATCCCACTCAACAGAGTTACCCACGCCGACCGGAACACGCATATATTTATGTACGGCTTCGGCTACAGGCATTCGGCGCGGTGCTCTGATGATCCCGGCAGTGTTTTTTCTTAGCTCCGCCGCCGTGGCCTGTCGCATGGCTTACTCCTCTTCTGGCGAACTGTCCTCCTGTTCCGGCGTATCTGCCTGCTCAACCTTCAGGGCTATCTGATCCCGCAGGTCATCAATGACTTTTTGCACCCGAACGACAGCTGCAGGCGTCATCGCACAATCACGTTCAAGAATATCCGGCAGCGTTTCCAGCACCTGAACGACGGCTTTTGCCATCGATGAAAATTCTCGGGTCACTGTCGATGCCGGGATTAACTCACCTGTTTCCTGCTGGAATTTAAGCCTCTCGCGTTCAGACTGAAACCATGCCTTACGATCCGGCGGTAACATCTTATCGATATCCACCAGCTCGGGTGCCGTGGTCCGGCCCAGCAGTTCCCGGAGAATATCGACAACAGAATAAAGCTTGAGACGAGAATTACTGCCAGGAGCAGGCTCAACGTTATTCAGCTTGCTGGAGATCGTCTGGCGATGAAGATCGGTCACTGCTGCCAGCTGATTGATGTTGAGGCGAAGGTTTTTCAGTTCGTTATCCATGATGATGAACAATATTTAACCATTTCGACATCGTGATTAATTTCACGACTGAAATATCAACAAGTTAAGGGAATGATGATGATGTCGATAAAATGCAAAAAACCAGCCGTTTTCCGCGTGTCCTCGCCCCCTCGGTGTTCAGAATCGCAAGGAGTACCTTTTGAAATAACAATTACTCTCATTTACATGACCAATAAATATATACCTGTCAGGATTTAGCTGAAAAAAATGAATCTTAATCTCTCAACGAAAATAAGGTTTTGTTAAGCTCCATGCTATATGGTCGATGGAACACATTGTTTGAGGAAAGAATAATGAACAGATTCTCAAAACTTCAGATTCGCTTACACTGGCTAACCCTGATATTAATAGCAATAACCTATGCAGCTATGGAACTTCGAGGCTGGTTTCCCAAAGGCAGCAACACCTATCTGCTCATGAAAGAAACACATTACAATGCCGGGGTATTTGTCTGGTTCTTGATGATAATGCGATTAATTATTAAGCATAGGTACCATGACCCAGCCATCACTCCAACCCCACCTGCGTGGCAAATGATGTCAGCAAAGATAATGCATATCATGCTCTACATTTCTTTTTTGGCACTACCGTTATTAGGTATCGCAACCATGGCTTATGGTGGAAAGGACTGGAGTTTCTTGGGTTTTAACATTGCCCCTTTCGTAACTCCGGACGGGGAAACAAAGTCAGTTATCAAAGATATTCACGAAACACTGGCAAATATCGGATATTTTTTAATCGCAGCTCATGCTGGTGCAGCCTTATTCCATCACTACATCCAGAAAGATAATACTCTTTTGAGAATGCTCCCTGCTTGTAACGAAAAAAATAGCCAGAAGCGTTAATATCTAACGTATTGGCAGTTGTACAGTGAACAACTGCCATAATACCTGTCCAGGTTTCATCTTTTAAATCCGTTGTTATTTGACTCTCTCACCGAGTCGTAAATTCGTTCACACGTCATTCCGGCGGCATAGCGTTCGTCAGCGATTCCAGCATAACGTTTAGCTTCTGCTGCAATATCTCCGAGCATGTTGGTGAGCATTCCGGCGACGGCGTCGGTTGTTTTGCTTCTGACGGCAGCGGCAAGATCTGCGGTGTGCTTTGCGGCATCCATGCGGGCGGCAAGCTTTGTTGCTTCTGTGCGCAGCTGGCTAACAGTGGCAGACAGGCCAGCAGCAGTTGCAGCAGATTTAGCGGCTTGTGCTTGTGCATCTTTTACAGCCTCATCGCGGGCAATTATTCGCCCTTGTTCAATCATGCGGGCTGCGGTCTGCGCGTTCGCTGTTTGCGATGATTCAGCGCTGTCACGTTCCGCCCACTTTTTTTCCCAACCGCGGTTACACCATATATTTCCAGCAATGAATGCAACGGCCACCAGCAGCAAAATGGCAATAAACTGATAGCGCAGACTCACTGGTCTATCCCCCAGCACGTCAACGCGCTTTCCTGGTCTCGTCGCTCTACCTGACCATAGCAACCATTTTTCTGGCCTTTAGTCAGGCGACAATCGCGTCCCCCATCTTTAATCCACCAGCGAATCGCTTCACAGGCTCCTTTACGGTCGCCAGCATTAATTCGCATAAAGAACGTAGACGGGAAACATTTTCCGGGGCCGATGTTGTAGGGACAAAATGACGCAATGCCTGCTTTCTGCGGTTCGGTCAGTGGTACTTTGATATTTCGGTCAACCCACGCCAGCGCCTTATCGCGTTCTATGGCGTTTACCCTGGCGCATTTCTCAGCTGACAGCTTCATACCCTGCACTACCGGCTTGCCATCAACCATCGTGACGCCACGGCAAATCGTCCAGAGTCCGCCGCCGTCGCGATACGCCGTCAGAGTATTACCCTCTTTCTCATCCAGAAACTGATCGAGAATAACGGGCGCGGATGCCCCGGCAAGAATTAACCCAACGACCGCTGCGCTCAGTTTACTCTTCAGCTTTTGTGGCATAGCCATTGCGACGATCCTCCCGTTCTTTCCAGCGGAAATACCAGTTCACTGCACAGGTAATAACGGTGCATGCGATACCGACAATAATCGCCCAGTCGCTCAGGCTTAACCCTGCAATTCTGTCGGCCAACATCCAGGACACCTCTTTTGCTGTTTTAGCTGTTTCGGCATATGCCTTCGCTGATACACCGCAGCCGGCAAGCGTTGTCCCTGATCCATATGAAAGTCTGCTGTAAATGGTGCTCATTCTTGTCATAGCCTCACCTCCGAATTTTCGGATGGCGCTGTGTGAGATTAAAGGGGGTCAGGCTGCACGGGCCGTGATTTATCAACAGAGCACGCAGCCAGTTTTACCCGTGAGCCTGAATGATTGGTCCCTGCATATAGCAGGGTTTAAAATTTCATTAGATAATGACATTCCGTAAACGGATAAATAACCATCACTTGCACGTGCGAAGTATGTTGCGTCTCACACTCTTTGAGATTTCAAAATGTAAAATTTGAAACTCCAGCCTACATTAAGAAAACATTAAGCTTTCACACACGAGAAACCTCAAAGTGTTCATCGTTAGTTATAAATGCCCCAAATGTGGGCACCTGACTGAACTGCCATCTGTTGATGTTATCTACAATTCACAAGATGTATGTCCTGTAGAATGTAAATAATGTGGAACAAAATTCAGAAAAGAAGATCTGTTACGTTTTACCAAGCATAAAGCAGAAAAACTGGTTAAAGAGGCTTTATCAAAGATGCAAAAACATATCTCAAATATACCAAATGAACCAATTATTACCGGTTTGCCCAGAAAGAAAAAAAAGGAACTGTAGTAAGTTCTGCATAGTTAGAATTGTGTATGTTTGAAAAGAGTCAGGCTTCACGGGCTGGATTTATCAACAAAGCACGTAGCGGATGATTCCCGTGAGCCTGAAATGAAAAAGGCCGTCATGCGGCAGCCTCTTAAGTACGGTTGTTTACATCGGTGAAGTGAGAGGACCTTCTAACACCTCTGCTTCACCGTTATGGCAGATATCATCGCCCCTGGTGAGATGCCAGACACCTGTGATTGTTTTTCCCGTTTCCAGATCATCAACAGTGTCATTCGTGTAATACGCTACCTGAACAACGCCAACATGCGGAATCCAGTAATACCTTCTTTCATAAATCCTCCGCGAGACTCAGAAGATAGTATAGAGCGGAACAAATAATGCTGTGGTGCAGAAAGCCGCAACTTAACTTTTGCTGATAAAGTAATTTCGAAAGATGACGATAATGGGTAATAAATGTAAGGCCAGAGGAGCCGCCATGAGCATGACAGTTAGCACTTTGGGTCAGGACATACTGCAAAGCACAGCAAAACAAGCACCTTCAAGTACAGGAAACTCTGTTTCACAACAAATTCAAAACCTGAAAAAACAAATTGGTGAGTTGACAAAAGAACTCAGCGCTATGGGTTCAAAAATAAATGAAGTAACCTCCGAAGAGGAGGCAAAGCTGCTTAAAGAGCAGATGGAGATGATTCAAAGGCAAATCGAGTCTATATACGCCAAAATTGCTCAATTACAAAAACAAGAAGCAGAAAAAAACCAAATGGCATCGGTAGCATTACCTTCAGTAAGTGACAAATCAGGTTCGAACGCTGCAGGGAATAATACTAAAAATATTGATGTCTACGTTTAGCAGTGACCCCCTATCATTTTTCCTCTGAGTTAGAAACGAAAAAGGATTGCGAGAACTTGTTTTCGAGTTAACGATTTCAGATCGGCGATATGACAGGGGTACTGGTGCTATGCACCTCGCGAATACCCCTGTCGTATCGCCGGAAACCAAAAACCCCGCTGTGGCGGGGTTCTCGTTATGTTCAAATTGTTCGCTTTTTGTCACTGCCATAGTGGCGCAGCTCTGCCAAGCATGAATGAATTATCTGATTTTCTGGCCCGTTTTCAACACCATTATCAAAAAATAGCATCAATAGCTAAAAAATGATTTCAGTGAGTCTATTCAGATAACAGTTTGCGTGCTTCCAAAAAGACCTTTGCTCTGAATATTTCTAGGCACCAGCGCACGCGCTTTCTCGCCTCCCCATCAGTTAACCATGGCGCAATCGCCTGCAACTCCCGGGTTATGTCTGAGATTTTTTTTCGGGTGGTGTAATACTGAAGACCGACCACATAAACCGGATCATTAATATCCAGCGCCTGCAGTACGCATTGCTCAACAAAATCGACATCATCATTATGCAGGGCTTCATCAATCACACTAGCGGATGACTGCGGCCAGAGAATGCTATGTGCCCTGTTCATTGCCTGCTGTCCACGGAATCCCTCTTCTCTCGCCTGATTTAACGCTGCGGTAAAGCGCTCCAGTGCCTTATCTGACCAGTTCCGTCCTTTAATCACATTCCAGCACGCATGACCTCGCGGCATACGGGGTGCAGTTTTTCCTCCCACACCTTCGCCCCATGTAGTGAGCAGGGATTTAATCCATCCGGACTGAATCCCCGTCAGGAGGATACATTTACCCAGCCAGCTTTTACGCGGCGCAGCTGCTGCTTTTTCAAATGCTGACTGCTTTAGTCTGCGTTGGCGTGGCGTCATACTTTTAGCTCCTCAATAATTATTCTCCCGGTTTCTCCCCATGATTTTGATACCCGTACATCCCATATGTGAGCATCATTTTCGTAAATGGCGTCCATCAGGGCTTTCATCATGTTGTCAAAATCTGGCTTAGCCTGGTGAGGTTTACCGTTGAACTCAGCCCGTTTTTTTTGCTCCAGCTCGCTGGCATCGGAAGAATGAAGGTGACATGCGAACCGCTTTCCGGCAGCTCAACACACTGCAGACGAACTTCATCCCAGAAAGCCCGGTAACACAGAACCTCGGGGCGCTTTTTCCATTTGTCAGCGCGCGTCATTCTGGGCTTACCGACGGGTGTCATTGGATATTCAGGCATCAAGAGCCTCCTTGATTCTTTTACCGATCCAGCGCATAACCGGTACAGCCATACTGTTGCCGATCGCTTTGTAGCGCGGACCATCTTTCGCCAGTCGGTAGGCTTCTTCTGCAGTTATTTTTGGGTTGTGATGGCGCACGTAAGCATATTCATCAGCAGTGATCTGCTTACGCTTATCACGGGGGATTAAAGTGTGGTTATCGGGGAAGCCTTGCAGACGCTCGCACTCAACTGGTGTCAGGCGACGAACGGCCATGTCTTTCATTACTGAAGGGGATAAATTCGATCCGCTACTGGCGGCGGTCAGAGTTGGGGATTGTTCTTCTGCCCAGCCAATGCCACCCGCTTTTGCGCCTTGACCAGCCTTGAAGGCATAAGCAACCGCATTTTCCTGCCCGTGATTTCGTCCCAGCGTATGAGCAAAATTAATGTTTGTGTCTGGGTCTTGTGTGCCGTGAATGGCATAGGTATCCAAATCTTCAGCCATGCTGTCATTTGATTTGGCAAGCAACGTTCTACTGACGTCTGAATAAGTCACAGTGAGATCGGTTGCATCTTTATGGTCGCGCGCTTTAACAGTGGATGCGGTTTCATCATTAACATAATCACCAAATGCCCGCATGCGAAAGACACCAACGATTCCACCTCCGCGTTGGCTGAATAATTCCTGGTTGCTTTGACCTATGCCTCCGATGTTGTGTGACTGGTTGAGGGTTGGATGTGGATTATATTCCCCATCCCAGTGGCTACCGTTAGCAATGCGACGCCCAGTATTTGCGGTAATGCCCTTCCCCGCTTTTCGGCACGGCGGAGTATCCCGGCGCATGCCTTCGGACTCAAAAAGTATTTTTGCGGGATCGATATCCCCTCGAGCACTTGCGATAACAAACACACGGCGGCGTCGTTGGGCCACTCCGAAAAATTGAGCGTCGAGCACTCGCCAGCAGACAGCCCTTTCTGGTCCCAGCACATAACCAGCGTTTGTCCATTTTTTCCCTGGTGATTCCAGTTCACAGCTTTCACCGGCAAGCCCTGCAAGAAAACATCCGAAAGCGTTATCTCTGCTGCTGAATACTCCGGGTACGTTTTCCCAGACGACAATGACGGGAGGTTTTCCCTGTTCTCTTCGTTTTTCATCTATTGCGTTTACCAGTTCAACAAAGGCGAGAGTTAATTGACCGCGGGAATCAGTCAGACCAATACGCAGACCAGCGATGCTGAATGCCTGGCACGGTGTGCCACCTACCAGAACATCTGGTGCCTGGATTTCTCCGCGCCATATTGCTGCAGCGATTTTTGTCATATCACCGAGGTTTTTTACGTGCGGCCAGCGATACGCAAGAACAGCAGATGGAAAATCTGGACCGTTTTTATAATTGTGTTCCGGATCGAACTGGGAAAACCATGACGGTCGCCAACCTAAAACTTCCCACGCAATGCTCGCTGCCTCAATACCGCTACACACGGAACCGTAAATGATGGTCATGCAGAATCCCCCAGCTCATAAAGAACCTGCACCAGCAACTCTGTTTCAGTACCGAAATTGTTTTCCCAGGACTGGCGGCCAGCATGAATGGCTATGCCATGTCCGCCCTGGCGATGATGGATTGAGCAAAGAGTAATAACCTTGAAATTGTCAGCGCGCTGGCCAACTCCCTGACCAGTTCGGATGTGATGTATCTCTGCTGGTGTTTCACCCAGTTTCAGGTTTTTGCAGACAATACAGCCCAGCCCGGCAACGCGGGAAAGGTGGAGTTTTTCAGATTTATTTTTTGATCTGCTCATGCTGCACCACCAGCATGAACAAAGACACCGCTCACGAAGAAACGGTGTGATTGGGATATTTCAACTTTATGCGCCATCGCTATTTTCCGGTTGGCGCAGTGTTACTCAGTGGGCTGTTCAGACCCGTGTTTGAGTATAACCTAACTTATCAGACATCTGAAACAGGAAGGCCGGCTTTCTTTCTTGCTTCTTCCAGAGCACGCAACGACGTCACAAATTCATCTTTGCGCAGCGCGAATCCCCTTTCTGCCCTGCCCTTTACTATATAAATCAGAACCGGGCCAGTGTGCTCCGGCAGTCCGGGAATTAAATCATCCGGAATTTGCATGAGATGCCCCTTGCAGTGATATCCACACCGTTAAGCCAACGGAAATTGCTTCTTAGCAGTAGCGCGGTGCGTAACGAGAAATTTAGCGATCAGGCGTAACAAATGGCGGCCAAGGCCACCTACGAGGGGTGATCAGTTAAAAAACCATTCATCCGCACTTTCCCACGTTTCCTGCAGGATTTCTTCAATACGTTTTTTATCGCTCTTTTCGCCTCCGATGACACTTAATCCATCAGAACCGGTTCGACGTATCGTTAATTTACAGTCTGAATAGTCCTGGCTGATTTGACGCAAAAGTTCCTTTTCAAGCGCTGGCGCAGCTCCTTTCGGAAGCTCCTTAGTGCGATCAATTGTAATTTCAACCTTCATGATTCCCTCCGCTTCGATATACTGTACATTTATACAGTATACCTATCGAACCTCATATTCAAGTGGTTAGTAGCACTTTTCGCCAAAGCTATACCGTTGTATACGCTGAGTTTTTCCGAATATTCGGAGTTTACTAAATCAGTTATACAGGGTCAGAAAGGAACGAAAACCCGTCCAGACCTTGATTTATATGGCTACCTCAGAGCCTGAACAGGGTTGGGTTTAGTCATGCCATATGGAGAATCATTCAGGTGAGTGAATCTCTCCAGCTACATTGCAAATTGTAAGAATGCAGGTTATCGATAAAGTGCGCACACGTTATTAGATATGTGTTTATTAAAACGCTAAAAGTAAACAGTGTTTTCATCCATATACTTCAATGTTGAAATAATACTGTCCGCACGACATCTTTTATTGAGTGGGAAATTTTTGAAAACAAGACCATTTGTAAAATAAATGTCACATTGTTTCGTCTCAGTATCTATATAAACC
>NZ_JAHLRC010000111.1:0-11880 GCF_018919545.1 Citrobacter sp. S46_ASV_140 | reverse complement strand
GTCTTTATACAATGCAGTAATCAGCTCGGCACAGATGAAATTTTAGTCATTTGCACTCAACGTCACGGTAATTAAGAGTCAGGTAGTATGAACAGTATAATTAATGAACAGGTTGAGTATGATTCCACCAGAAAAAGCCTGAAACATCGCGATACGACAATAATTCTTTCGGCATCTACCGCGAGACTACTTGAGCTATTCATTGCCCATAAAAATCAACAAGTCCACCGCGAGTTTATCATTGAAGAAGTGTGGAAAAAGCATGGCATGGCCCCATCGGGTCATAGTCTTAATAAAAGCATCAGTATTTTGCGAAAAGCATTTAGTGAGCTGGGGGCGGGTAATCCCATTGAAACGCTGCCCCGGCAGGGATTTTTGTTCCATGCTTCGATCAGCGGTGAATCGTCATCTTCCTGTGAAGATGAAACTGTGCGTTCGGTAACTGAGACGGTGAACTCATCCGTAAGACCAAAACGTAAAAATATTATTCTTTTCATTTTATTATTTGCATTTCTTGGAAGCGCCATATTTATCTTTTCAGCTCTTAATTCAAGATCCAAAAATTTTATCTATATCAGGGCAATAGATGATTGTGAACTTTATACTGCCGATGACAATAATGCTGATAAAACAAAAGCATTTTTATCTTCTGATATGTGGCGAAAAGTAAATGCGGCTTGTCATGATGGCAAGAAAACAATTGTTTTTTATGATGATAATAATTTATCAGCCGGCAATGATCTTAGAGTGAATTTGCTTGGGGTTTGTACGTTAGAGAAAGGAGGGGTTGTCCGTGAATGTGAAAATTTTGTTTATTAGTGGGGCAATCTTTCTTGCAGCGATAACAGCATATTTTTTATATCGCCATCAAGAACCTGAGACGCTGACCTGCTCGGCAAAAACTTACCTGCATCTGGAGGCGCAAACTCAGGGGGTAAAAATTGAAGGTGAAGTTCTGCTGGTTTTTCGTATTTCTTCTGCTACCGAAGGGCGGGTATCTCAGGTAGGAAGCCTCAATATTCAGGGTAAAAATTATGCTGTAGATCGTAATGTTATCCTGAATTTTATTGGTAAAGATCGTGATGGTTACCTGCAGACCCGTCGTGTAGCTATTGTTAAAAATAAAAATGATAATGTTCCTGATGACGTTACCGAACAACTCATGTCACGACAGGAAATTTTTTATTATAAGATCATCCATATCGCCAAAAATGTCTATGCGATCAGAGATCTGCGACGTACGTTAATGGTTTGTCGGGCAGCATAAGTAACAATAATATGTTATCCTTACGGTTTTAGTAGTTTTATATTTTGTCGTTTTTAGTGTTCATGGTTTTTTATTTTGTCTTACAGTGAAAATGAGCAATAGGATTTGTATTGATGAAGAATTAGGATTTTTCCTTTTTCAATAATTAAAATGGCCTTAACATTTAATGGTAATATTCATATGGATAAGCGTGATTATAAATTCTGAAACTGCGTGAGATGACTTATGGATAAAGTTATTTCGCGGACTGCATTGTAATTTCTGGAGGCTAAAGGTGTTGTATATTCTCTCGTGTATAAAACGAGGGACCTGCCATGCCATAAATTTAAGTTGGTGGTAACTATGAATACGAAAAAGGTTTTTCTGCTCAGTTATGATATTTTTCTTTTCTCAGGGATAAAAGCGTGGTTGCCAAATCTGGTGTTGGTCGATGCGCGGGCATTTATTTCTGGTTCACAGTCAATTATTCCACGGTATCCATCCTGTTTACTGGTGATCGATAACCGGTTACCATTATTCCAGGTCAGGAAGTGGTTTCAGAGAAATAGCACGCAGTTTATCAATATAAACTGTATTGTTCTTCGGATGAATGAAAGTCGTTCTATTAATCGGGGGTATGAGGAGTATGCATTCATTAATGGACGGGAACTATCGGATCAGCTGATTTCTCAGTTGAGAGCCAATCTAATGGCTCCCAATGAGGTTGTGGAAGTCACTAAAGGTTCAGCGATATTTACTTTTCATTTGACTGAGTTTGAAGAGAAAATGCTGTATGCATCTTTCACAAAGGAAAAATTGCACGATTTTTGTCATGCTAACTCGATAACAATTAAGTCAGTGTATCGATATCGGGAACGCATTACCGCTCGTCTGGGATTTTCTCATTTTAATGAAACTATCATTTTTTTAACCAGGAATAATCTATTGCATGAAGGTTCCTCGACGAACAGTCATTCTGGTAAGAATGTAATATACGGCGAAGCATATGATGTCTCAGATTCTGGTCGACTGAGTATGGCAATAAGGAATGAAGAAATCATTCCTTATTTTCAACCCATCGTAAATATCAACGAAGATGTCTGTGGTGTTGAGGTTTTGGCTCGTTGGCCACAGGGGGATAATTATGCTATTTCTCAGCGTGAGTTTATACCGCTGGCTGAAAAATGTGGCTTAATGAATGAGTTAACGAGCTATTTAATGAACGCCGTCGCGCGTAATCTGGTCGACGGAAGCGAGGATTTCAATAAAACTTTATTCGTCTCTTTTAATGTGAGTCCATCAGGTTTAAGTAACCCCGTCTTTTATTGGGAGTGTCTTAATTTTATGGAAATAACGCAAAGGCTACCGATAAAATTGATGATTGAAATAACTGAAAACCAGACTCTCACTATTACTCCTGCAATCAAAGAGCTGATACGATCGTTGCGAAACAGAGGGGTTCTGTTTGCTTTAGATGATTTTGGGACGGGATACGCTAACCTTTGTTATCTCAATGAGTTAGACCTGGATGTTATAAAAATTGATAAAACGTTTATCAAAGCGATTAAAGAAGTTGAGCAACATATCCCTATGCTCGAGTCAATCATTCACCTTTCCGAACTCCTGGGGTTACGCATGGTGGCGGAAGGCGTTGAACATGGCTATCAGCAGCAATGGTTGGGGAAAAATAATGTTGATTACCTGCAGGGTTATCAATTTTTACCGCCAGTGACGTTTGATGATTTTATGCGTTACTACAAGCAGTCTTTAGATTTTTTTGAATCAGCGTCGGATTCTACTTTCTCAACGTAAAGCCTTTCGGGAACATCAGGGGCGGATGCCTCTGATGCAGGTATTTTTGTCGAGGTGAGTACGATAACTCCCGCCTGTCTGGTGAAGGCGATAGCCTGTTGTGAGTGAGGCATCGTTTGTTTATGTATCTAATACGGGGTATTTATAGCGGTATCAGCGTTAATTAAACCGATGCCGAGGTGAGTTCCTGGCCATGCGTCATTTCCTGACAAAATTAAGAGTCTGGTTTCCGCCGCCTCTTATCTTAGTACTTTTTCTCGTTGCGGATGTGCTGACGGCGAGTCCGCGTTTCACATTCGGCGGGGTGAATATCGTGATAAGCACATTGCTGGCCGGCGTCAGTCTGTTGGTGATATTGCATACCGCGTGGCAGATGCGGATGAAACGTACGACCCTGAATCCGCTGCATGCACATAAATCGACCACGCTTGTTACCGACGGATGTTATGCCTGGAGCCGCAACCCGATCTACCTTGGTATGAGTGGACTCCAGTTGGCCTTTGCTCTTTGCATCGGTAGCCTGACTGGAGTACTGGCTGTACCGGTGTTTATGCTGGCGGTTGCCAGATTGCATATTGATTTTGAAGAGGAACAACTGCGAAAACATTTCGGGCTGGAGTGGGAGCGCTATGAACAACACGTTCGCCGCTGGTTATAGTAATACCCGACCACGTATAAGCATGCCTGTAACGACACGATTCGTGCGTAATTGAAACCGGATGATGCAAAAATAGGCGTTTGATTCGCAAGGCCATTGACGCATCGCCCGGTTAGTTTTAACCTTCTACCCCGTGCTCACATTCGTGGACATGTCCTTTTCAGGGCCGATATAGCTCAGTTGGTAGAGCAGCGCATTCGTAATGCGAAGGTCGTAGGTTCGACTCCTATTATCGGCACCATTTCAAATTCTTCCAAGGTCTACCGAAATCAACTCAAAGCCCGTATATTGCGGTTCACAGCCCGTATCTTATCTCCTGTTATCAACTGGACTCAACCGAAATCAAGTCACAGTTGGGGCATAAGTGGGGGCTCTCTGTGTTCGGTCCAGGGAGATGCCCCCAATGAAGCTAAATGCGCGACAGGTAGATGCAGCTAAACCCAGAGAGAAGGCCTACAAGCTGGCAGATGGTGCTGGTTTGTATCTTGAGGTTGTTCCCTCTGGTTCCAGATATTGGCGGATTGTAGTGGCATACTGAATTAGGTCACTACCAGTTTGATTTGAGATGCAAGTGCTGCTGCCATCAAAGCATTTGCCTCGATGACGGTTTTATCTGTGGTCAGGGCGTCCGGTAGTCCACACTGATGAGGCAAGCATGTGTTGATCTGCGCCCTATCTATGGTGTTATTCGTAAATAGGGCGTAGTAAAGGTATCAGCTGTTTTTATTTTTTAAAGTATTTTCTCTCAGCGTTAAAGTAACAGATATTTTGTATCATTCCCCCTGCTACCGACAGTTGATTCGTATATTCCCCGCGCTCAATTAAATCACCGACAAAATTACATAAAATACGACGAAAATACTCATGTCGAGGGTAGGATAAAAAGCTTCTGGAATCGGTTGTCATGCCGATAAAGTGACCTAATAGCAGAGCGTTGCCAAATGCTGTAAGTTGGTTTTCCATGCCGACTTTATGATCGTTATGCCACCAGGCAGGGCCAGGTTGCACTTTTGCCAAAGCTTTGTCGCCCGGAAAATTCCCCGCCAGTGTTGCCAGAGCTGAATCCAGTGTTGGATTAAGGCTGAATAACAGAGTATCAGGCAGGCTCTCCTGCTGTTCCATACGATTGAGCAATAACACCAAATCATCCATACATGGGCGGTCGGTTGGCGAATCGTAACCGCAATCGCGTCCGAGATGTGCCAGCATACGGCTATTCACGCTGCGCATGGCGCCGATGTGAATTTGCATGGTCCAGTTAAGCTGGGCATAACGGGAAGCCAGAAAGCAGAGCGTTTCGGTTCTGAATTGAATCACTTCCTTCGCGCTTAACGGGTCGCGATTGAGCGCTTTTTCAAAAATATGCTCCAGCTCTGACGGTGTGGCCGGAATATACCGCATCAGATCTAAGCCGTGGTCCGACATTCGGCAGTGTTGCTGGTGAAAGAAATCAATACGATTACTTAACGCCCGGCAGTAATTCTGGTAACTATCGAGCCTTATGCCTGACCGGGCCGCCAGTTTTTCAACGTAATCAATAAAATTCTGGTTATCTATAGCCAGCGCTTTGTCGGGGCGGTAAGTCGGAAATACGCCGATGCGGAAATCGTCCTGGGCGGCTAAGTGTTGATGGTATTTCAGGTCGTCGACCGGATCGTCGCTGGTGCAGACATAGTTAACATTGGCCCGTAGCATTAATTTTTGTGCTGAAAAGTCGGGGGAGGCTATTTTTTTATTACACTGCTCCCACAAATATTCCGCTGTTTCAATGGATATCTCATCTTCAATATCAAAAAAACGCAGTAATTCTAAATGACTCCAATGATAAACCGGATTTCCGATGGCTGAAGGTAATACCTTACAGTAATGCATGAATTTACTTTTATTGTCGCCGTCGCCCATTATGAGTTTTTCTGCTACACCACCAAAGCGCATTAAACGCCACTTATAGTGATCTCCGCCCAGCCATAATTCGGTAATATTATCAAAACGCTTATCAGTCGCGATTTGCTCCGGGATAAGATGGCAATGAAAATCAAATATCGGCATCGGTTCGGCGTAATCAAAATATAACTTTTGCGCCGTTAAGCTTCTCAATAAAAAGTCTTTTTTTATAAATGACATAAGACTTCCTCCTCATAAGAATAATTTATTAATTCAACTTTTTTGTTTAAAGTCGTGCGCACTATTTACACCCATCATACTTAAAGCTGCCTGTGCGTTGGCTGCCCGTACTTGTCCCAGTCGCTTACCTGAGTAAAATCCTGGGACTCGTGTGGTTGCAGCCTTCAAATAACTAAAATTATTCAGGGGTATGATGACTTATTGGTTGTTCGCTTTGTGTTTAATAATATGTACGGCGACAACGGACAGTAAACAGCATGCCCAGATATAACCAAATACATAGGTGGGTTTACCCTCGGCCAGCGTCACTAGCCAGGCGCAGATAAACGGGGTCGGTCCGGCGATTAGCATGCCGTTTAGTTCTCTTGACAACGCAACCCCTGAAAACCGGTAGCGTATCGGGAATAAATTTACTAAAAAGGCGCCCTGAGAACCGGATGTCGCGCCGTAGCCGATGCCGTAAAGAATACACATACCGAGGATAACGAAAGCCAGATTTTGCGTATCAAGAATCGCGAAAAAGGGAATGCTAAACAGAGCGATAAAAATACAACCTAGCGAGTAGACTTTCGCCGCACCCACTTTATCGGAAATACTCCCCATAATAGGCGTGCCGATAATGCCGGCGATAGAGCCGCATATAAGTGCGATCAGGCTGTCTGTTCTCGTCATGCCGAGGGTATTTACCATGTAACTGATACTGAATACGCTCAAGATATAGGAATTTGCCTGATGTGCCGTGACGCTGAGAAAGGCATAGAATACTTCTTTCGGACTATTTTTTAATAACTCAGATAGGGGGACTTTCTGCGTTTTCTTTTTCTTCTCGGCTTCGGCCATGCTTTTTTGGTAAGCCGGCGTCTCATCCAGATTATGCCGGATGTAAAAAGCGAGGATAAAAAGTACTGAGGAGGCTAAAAATGGAATGCGCCACCCCCAACTGAGAAACGCGTCTTCCGGTAATTGCGAAACCAGCAAGAAGGCACCTGTCGCAAGCATAATCCCCACAACGGTCGACGCATTGATGATAGAGGTATAGAAAGCCCGGCGCTTAAAGGGAACATATTCCCCGACAAATGTCAGCGCCCCCGCCAGCTCGGCGCCAGCGCCAAATCCCTGGAGCAAGCGTAACAGCACCAATAGCACGGATGACCACACGCCGATATGAAAATAGCTCGGCAGCAGGCCCAGCGCGACGGTTGTTAATCCCATCAGGACGATAGAAAATATCAGGGCGGGTTTTCGTCCCCATTTATCGCCGATGTGAGAGATGATCACCCCTCCCAGCGGTCTGGCGAAATAGCCGACGGCAAATGTCGCCAGCGCGGCTAATAAGGCGGAAGACGGCGAAAGGGAAGGAAAGAAGAGTTTGTTTATGACTAAGCCTGCCGCCGCACCATAGAGCGCATAATCGTACCATTCGATAATCGTACCTACCGAACCAGCTACGACGACTTTTCTTATCGTTCTGGTATCAGCTTCTGGCTGTATACCTTCTTTATATACTATGTCTGTCACAATAATTATCTCCAACAAGAATTGTTATGCGCCTAATAAAAGAGATTTTTCAGCCAGAGCAATGACGAAGCGGCCGACTGTTATTCTCAACGAGGTAATTTCAATTCATACGGACTATTTACTCTCATTATTAATTTACCATTCCCCTGGTGCTGAAAAATGCGCTGCACAAGGGAGGACGCCCAAGTCACTCTCACCTTCGAGGCTATCATCACGCCGCCCACTTACCCTATCAACCTGCATGACATGGTGAGGGGTTGTATTAGCATCATTTCTTTTCAGCTCGTGATAAAGGTCATGGCAGTTTTATTTAAATAATGTCGCCGCAGTACATCCTCTGGATAGGACAGGCAAAGCGGTAACGCCTATTCTTCTATTTTGAGCTTGGCAATCTAAAGTTATATTAATAATGGAGCATTATTTTACCCACCTTATTCAATGTTCATTTTCACACCGCGCGGGTATCAATACGTCTCTGCTTTGATATTTATAAGGAATAAAATATTCTTTATGCCCCTGTTCTTCACTTTTACTTTTTTTCCCAGAGGCGATCACCATAACCAATTCGGCTATTTCTGTTGAAAGCGCCTGTTGGGAGAGTGCTCCACTTAAAAGACGGCCTGCATCCACATCCATATCTTCCGACATGTTGGCGTAAGTCTGGCTGTTACCGGTTATTTTAATGACCGGTGCGACGACGGAACCGACTACGCTGCCGCGTCCGGTAACAAAAAAGATAATGTGGCTGCCGCAGGAAATAAGCGCCATCAGCCCTTCATTATCATTGGGGTTGGTAATGCCGAATTGCATCCAATGAGGGTCCGGGGTGGAATCAAGCAGCCATAACCCTTTTCCTTTCGGACTACTGCTGACTTTCAGTATTCCCTGAATAGGACGGGAACCGCTTTTTATCACTGCGCCCATGCTTTTTTCTTCAATAGTGGACAATCCGCCAGCGAAATTACCCGGGCTGACGGAGTATTGCCTTACCGATTTACAGTAATCCAGCGCCTTATTGTAAGTGGCGATGATTTGCTCCCTGGCAGCTTCTGTCGCGGCCCTTGCCGACAAGATATCAATCAGACCAATGGCTTCGACAATCTCTTCAAAGATCGCGGTACCGCCGGCATCAATTAACCAGTCGAAAAAATTTCCTACCGCCACATTGCCCGCCAGGCCGCTGGTATAATCGCTTCCGCCGCATTCGCTGCCGATGATGAGATCGGAGAATCCCATCGCCACGCGTGGCGTATGACTTAATTCGTCCTGAATGCGTTTAACGTATTTAACTCCAAGCTCGATACTGCTTTTTGTGCCGCCGGCCTGCTGAATGAAAAACCAGTTGGTCGGTTTGCCTTCTTCTTTCGCGATATTACTGAGCCACTCCGGCTGAATATATTCGCACCCCAACCCAACGGCGAGAACGCCGCCGACGTTGGGATGGCGAATCAACGCAATAAGCATTCTTACGGCATATTCGTTATCGGTACAGCCTGAAAAGCCCACGACCTCCACTTCGGAATCGTTAATCTGGGCGACGATTTTGTCTGCGATGAAATGGGCGCATTCAACGGTATAAATGACCAGTGTTTTATTACGGATGCCTTTTGCTCCACTCTGGCGTTGGTAACCCTGCCAGCTTATGGTTTTCAGACTATCTGATTCATTCATATTTAATATCCTTTGGCGCGCCGGTGACGACATCCAGACTGGCGGAACGTCGATCGTAATTGCTGCACATTACGTGCAAATGCACCCAGTCTCCTGGCCTGATATCCTGCGTGGCCGTGCCGATGCTAATACCATATTTAACGATCGGCGCGCCTTGGGCGATAAAAGATAGGGCAATCTTATGGCCGATATGAATCTCTTCATTTGCATCGATTACCCCCTCTTCGGCACCGCGAATATTCGCCGTTTCTCCGTGCTTAAACGATGTCAGCGCGGTTGCAACGTTATCGGTTGCATTAATTTTGTATACCACATTGTCCATAGTCGCTTCCGGTTTAATAACTGCCAGTGATCGGCACTGTTAAAGACATAACGGTTGGCATCCCTCCCTTAATAACATCGACCTCCGTGCATGATGGCGAGAATTGCCCTGTTTTCAAAAACCGATGAGCGCGCCGCCATCGACAATCAGTACATGGCCGCTGACGAATCCCGCGGCGTCGGACGCAAGATACGTCGCCGCCCAGCCGATATCATCCGGCTTACCGAATTTTTTCATCGGCGTACGGCCGAGGATCTTGTTTTTACGTTCATCGTCGCCCTCAATGGCCTTACGCAACATAGGCGTATCGATCCAGCCGGGGGCGATGCCGTTCACCCGGATGCCGGCGCCGGATAACTCCGTCGCCAGACCGCGGATCAATCCCAGATAGGCGGATTTTGCCGCCGCATAGCCGGTGACATAAGGCTGGCCGAGGAACGAGGTCATGGAGGCGGTAAACAACACCGAAGCATTGCCGAGCTGTTTCATATGCGGCACTAGCGCGCGAGTGAGGGCGAAAGCGCCGACGACGTGCACATCTAGCACCGATTCGAACTCTTTAACGCTCATCTCTTCGATAGGCTTCTTACAGTGATTGCCTGCATTATTCACCAGAATGTCGATGTGCTTATGTTGTTGCAGTAAATCGCCGACCCAGCGTTCCGTCTCATCGGTATCAGTGACGTTGAACTGCGTCCATGAAGCGTTCGGCCCTAAATCGTCGGCCGCTTTTTTGGCTGCATCGGCGTTCATGTCGGCAATGATCACCTGTGCGCCGCTGGTTATCATGCATTTTGCCATCGCATAACCCAAACCGCTGCCGGCACCGGTAATTAAGGCTTTTTTATTCGTTAAAGAAAATATGCTTGTGTCTGACATACTGTTTCTCCAAAATCATTTATTACCGTTTTGACAGGATGCTTACATCACGCCGAATTTTTCAAAAGCTTCTACCGTACTCATACCTTTGGCTATCGCTTTACGGACTTGGTTTTCCGTCGATACTTTTTCCAACGCTTTACTGATAACTTCTGTCTCCAGCGCTTGCGGTATAATTAAAACGCCGTCGCGATCGCCGAAGATGATGTCACCGGGATTGACGCGCACTCCGCTGAATTCAATCGGCACGCGATAATCGATAACTTTTCCCCGCGGCCCCTGGTCCTGGGCGTAAGTTCCATGGGAAAATACCGGAAAATCCAGGTCATAAATTTCTGACGTATCACGAGAAAAGCCATCCAGTACGGCACCTGCAGCTTTTAGTTTAATGGCGCGGGCCGACATAAGTCCGCCCCAGAGTGCGTAACGTAGAGAGCATCCAGTCGTGATATAAACTTCATTTTCCTGTAAGGAATCCAATGCTTCAAACATAATACCAAAGGGTTTTTCCCCTATGTCGCTCTTATTTGAACTGGAATGAAGTTCAAATACATCGGCCTCTAATACCGGCATTGCCCGGCCAACCACCACCATATTTGAACGAATGGGCTTAACCACAGGCGCAATAAACTGGTGTAAATACCCAAGCGTATCAAGAATATCACCCACTGCTGCGGGGAATAGATTTGTTCGCATTAAGTGAAAAAGTTCTTTGTCATTTTCCCACATATTTTATCCCTATCCCATTATTTATTTGAATGAAATCAATATACTTACTAAATTAATGACTACGTGAGAGGCCCGTTATTGTGTTCGGCGATTCATAAAAACATCTAAACGCGTTACACACACTCATCATATACACCTGTCTGACAGGTGTATATGATGAGTGTGTTAGTTATGTGATAATGATCATGATTTTAAACTAATGAGGTGCTCGTCCCTTTCATGTCGGCATCAATGGCGATTATTGCCGACGAGATTGGTAGAGCGCGGAGATCGTCGCGATGTAAATTTTGCCCGGTATTCCTCAAATTCAGGCGGAATCGGCGGATTCGTTTTTACTTTTTTTGTGGGAAAATAAGCAATAAGATGAGCCCTGGCGCAGGCGGAGGTTGTGACGAGCTGGTGCCAGGACGGAATGTGGCAAAGCAACATAGCCGGTGTTCACCCCCGGTGGAGGTCGGTTAGTAAGGGTAACCCCCTGAAAATGAGCAGTCGGTATAGCATCTTTGTTT
Organism: Citrobacter sp. S46_ASV_140; assembly: GCF_018919545.1. Classification (NCBI taxonomy): domain Bacteria; kingdom Pseudomonadati; phylum Pseudomonadota; class Gammaproteobacteria; order Enterobacterales; family Enterobacteriaceae; genus Citrobacter; species Citrobacter sp. S46_ASV_140. Next base: position 412 of record NZ_JAHLRC010000111.1, on the reverse strand, counting down.
CAGAGACGTTATCTGAAATGAGAGTAAATCCGTGCTGAGACAGGTTCTTAACAACGACGGAATACAGTAGGGATGAAAAAAACAATACTCAGGCAAGACACATTATCTTCGCAGGTTAAGAACTACATCCTGCAACTGATTATGAAGGAAAAGTTGGTTGCAGGAATGGCGGTACCCAGCGAGATGCAACTGATCCAGGATCTGGGAGTCAGTCGGGGCGTGGTAAGGGAAGCCTATCGTTCTTTAGCCGCTTTGGGAATATTAGAGATTCAGAGCGGTAAATTGCCGACCATAAAAAAAATCGACACTAATGTTCTACAGCTTATTATCAATTTTGCGGTCATTACAGAGCAGGTCACTCACAAGGATATACTTGCAGTCAGGCGTCATCTTGAAATGGGGTGTGTACATC
>NZ_JAHLRC010000110.1:0-11948 GCF_018919545.1 Citrobacter sp. S46_ASV_140 | reverse complement strand
CACTTTTTTGCCCTGGGCAAAACCCGCGGTGTACTGACCGCGAACCGTTTTTTCACGTACGTTCGAACGATCAATACGACGCAGCGATTTCAGTACCTTCACTTTTTCATCACGAATGCTGTCGGCGCTCAGATCGGACGGCGGAGACATCGCAATCATGCACAGGATCTGCAGCAGGTGGTTCTGAATCATGTCGCGCATTTGACCTGCCTGGTCAAAATAGCCCCAACGGCCTTCAATACCCACTTCTTCCGCCACGGTAATTTCTACGTGATCGATAGTGCGGTTATCCCAGTTGTTCACAAACAGGGAGTTGGCAAAACGCAGTGCCAGCAGGTTCAGGACCGTCTCTTTGCCAAGATAGTGGTCGATACGATAAACCTGACACTCTTCGAAATACTCGCCGACCTGATCGTTGATTTCACGGGATGTTGCCAGCGACGTACCCAGCGGTTTTTCCATCACAACACGGGCTGGTTTAGCATTCAGCTTTGCTTCACCCAAGCCTTTGCAGATCGCGCCAAAGGTGCTCGGCGGCATCGCGAAATAGTTAATGGTGGTACGTGATTTTTGATCCAGCATTTCGCCCAGACGGCTAAACGCGGCGGTGTCATTGACGTCCAGATTACAAAACTCCAGACGACCGCTGAGAGTCTCCCACAAACCTTCGTCGATTTTTTCTTTCATGAAGGTTTCGAGCGCTTCACGCACAACCTTGGTATAGGCTGCTTTGTCCCAGTCGGCACGCCCTACCCCAATGATACGGGTTTCCGGGTTAATCTGGCCGGCCTTTTCCAGTTGATACAGGGAAGGCAGCAATTTCCGCCGCGCCAGGTCGCCCTTCGCGCCGAAAATGACCAGATCACATGCCTGGGCTGTTTGCGTTACCGCCATGTCATTCTCCTCAATTAAGTGCCTGGTGCTTTTGCCAGACACTGGTTGTAATTTTATTACAGTGCACTGTACTGCTTTTACGTTAATCCGGAAACCGTAAACGCTTATCCAGCCGTGCTGTTACCGCGAACAGTCGCTTTATGGGCGTTTGCCGTCGCAAATTGGACAAAAAAGTCATCTTTTTTCGTACCCCTGAAGACGTAAGAAAACCCGACTCCGATCATGTAATGAAAAAAAACAACAACTATTCTGTCCATTTTGCCCCGTTGCTGCATTAGCAGGGGTAATATCTATACACGAAATTATGCCCCGATTTCTCCGTATCATTGAAATCGTTTTTGCCCATGACCCATGAGTCTACCTACATCATGAATATGCTGGAAAAAATCCAGTTAAAACTGGAACAGTTGAGCAAGTCAGAGCGTAAAGTTGCCGACATTATTCTTGCCTCTCCCGAGCGGGCAATCCATTCAAGCATCGCCACACTTGCTGTGGAAGCCAATGTCAGCGAACCGACGGTGAACCGTTTCTGTCGCAGCATGGACACCCGCGGCTTCCCTGATTTTAAACTGCATCTGGCGCAAAGTCTGGCAAATGGCACCCCATATGTTAATCGCAATGTGGATGAGGATGACAGCGTAGAATCTTACACGGGGAAAATCTTCGAGTCAGCGATGGCAAGCCTCGACCACGTCCGCCAGTCTCTGGATAACGCAGCGGTAAACCGGGCAGTAGATTTATTAACTCAGGCGAAAAAAATTGCCTTCTTTGGCCTCGGTTCTTCTGCCGCAGTGGCGCATGACGCAATGAATAAATTTTTCCGGTTTAACGTACCGGTAATCTATTCCGACGATATTGTTCTGCAACGCATGAGTTGCATGAATTGTAGCGACGATGACGTCATTGTGCTTATTTCTCATACCGGAAGAACCAAAAGTCTGGTGGAACTGGCGCAGTTGGCGCGGGAAAATGACGCCATGGTTATCGCCCTCACCTCTCCCGGCACGCCACTGGCGCGTGAAGCAACGCTGGCAATTACTCTCGATGTACCGGAAGATACTGACATTTATATGCCCATGGTCTCTCGACTTGCTCAACTGACCGTGATAGATGTGCTGGCTACAGGATTTACTTTGCGCCGTGGGGCAAAATTTAGAGATAACTTGAAGCGTGTCAAGGAAGCGCTCAAGGAATCGCGTTTTGATAAAGAATTACTCATCAAGAGTGATGACCGCTAAAAGCAATAACAATGTTCTACCCTTTTATCATCCGGGTCGTTCATTTACCGTTAATATTTGAGAACGACCGGATTAATGTTCACGCAACACCAAGTTGTTTCAGTCAACGGAGTATTACATGTCCAGAAGGCTTCGCAGAACCAAAATCGTTACCACGTTAGGCCCGGCAACTGACCGCGATAATAACCTTGAAAAGATTATCGCCGCGGGTGCGAACGTCGTACGTATGAACTTTTCTCACGGCTCTCCAGAAGATCACAAACTGCGGGCGGATAAAGTCCGTGAAATTGCCGCAAAACTGGGACGTCATGTAGCTATTTTGGGTGACCTGCAGGGACCTAAAATCCGCGTATCAACCTTTAAAGAAGGTAAAGTATTTCTTAACGTTGGCGACAAGTTCCTGTTAGACGCCAACCTCGGCAAAGGCGAAGGCGACAAAGAAAAAGTCGGTATTGATTATAAAGGACTGCCTGCTGACGTCGTCCCAGGCGATATCCTGCTGCTCGACGACGGTCGCGTACAGCTTAAAGTGCTGGAAGTTCAGGGCATGAAAGTCTTCACCGAAGTTACCGTCGGTGGCCCGCTGTCCAACAATAAGGGCATTAACAAACTAGGCGGCGGTCTCTCTGCTGAAGCCCTGACCGAAAAAGACAAAGCCGACATCGTCACCGCTGCGCAAATCAGCGTTGACTATCTGGCCGTCTCCTTCCCGCGCTGCGGCGAAGATCTGAACTATGCCCGCCGTCTGGCGCGCGACGCTGGCTGCGATGCGAAAATTGTCGCCAAGGTAGAACGTGCAGAAGCCGTCTGCGACCAAAATGCGATGGATGACATCATCCTTGCCTCCGACGTGGTGATGGTGGCGCGTGGCGACCTGGGCGTTGAAATTGGCGATCCTGAGCTGGTAGGTATTCAGAAAGCGTTGATTCGCCGCGCACGTCAGCTGAACCGTGCGGTCATTACCGCCACGCAGATGATGGAGTCGATGATCACCAACCCAATGCCGACCCGTGCGGAAGTGATGGACGTGGCTAACGCCGTCCTCGACGGTACCGATGCCGTTATGCTCTCTGCAGAAACTGCAGCAGGTCAGTACCCGGCTGAAACCGTCGCGGCTATGGCACGCGTCTGTTTGGGTGCTGAGAAGATCCCGAGCATCAACGTCTCTAAACACCGCCTTGACGTGCAGTTTGATAACGTTGAAGAAGCGATTGCCATGTCAGCGATGTATGCCGCTAACCACCTGAAAGGGGTCACCGCTATCATCACAATGACGGAATCCGGTCGTACTGCGCTGATGACTTCACGTATCAGTTCTGGTCTGCCGATTTTCGCGATGTCTCGTCATGAACGTACGCTGAATCTGACTTCCCTGTATCGCGGCGTCACCCCGGTTCACTTTGACAGCGAAACAGACGGCGTCGTTGCCGCCAGTGAAGCAGTGAACCTGCTGCGCGATAAAGGCTATCTGGTTTCCGGCGATCTGGTCATTGTGACGCAAGGCGATGTCATGAGCACCATTGGCTCAACGAATACCACGCGTATTCTGACCGTCGAGTAACGCCCCGTTTGACGTAAAAAAGCCTCTCGTTTGAGAGGCTTTTTTTTATTTCTTCGGATAAAGATCTTTGCGCTTATAAGGCTCAATTTCACCGGGTTTGCGCGTCTTAAGCAGTTTTAGAATCCATGTGTATTGCTCGAGATGCGGCGTCACAAAGATTTCCACTTCTTCGTTCATTCGTCTGGCAATGGTGTGGTCATCCGCCGTCAGGATGTCATCCATCGGAGGACGAACCTGAATCGTTAAGCGATGCGTTTTCCCATTGTATACCGGGAACAGCGGCACCACACGGGCGTGACACACCTTCATCAGGCGGCCAATCGCCGGTAACGTGGCTTTATAGGTAGCAAAAAAATCCACAAACTCGCTGTGCTCAGGGCCATGGTCCTGATCCGGCAGGTAGTATCCCCAATATCCCTGACGTACAGACTGAATAAACGGTTTGATGCCATCATTACGCGCATGCAAACGACCACCGAAACGACGGCGTACCGTGTTCCAGACATAATCGAATACCGGGTTTCCCTGATTGTGGAACATCGCAGCCATTTTCTGTCCCTGGGAAGCCATCAGCATCGCTGGGATATCTACGCCCCAACCATGAGGAACCAGAAAAATCACTTTTTCATCGTTGCGACGCATCTCTTCGATGATTTCCAGCCCCTGCCAGTCGACCCGATGCTGAATTTTTTCCGGACCGCGTATGGCGAGTTCCGACATCATAACCATCGCCTGAGGCGCAGTCGCAAACATCTCATCGACAATAGCTTCACGCTCAGCTTCGCTGCGCTCAGGAAAGCAGAGGGATAAATTGATCAGTGCTCTGCGACGCGAGCTTTTTCCCAGCCGCCCGGCCATTCTTCCGAGCTTTGCCAGAATTGGATCGCGAAATGATGCTGGCGTTAACGAAATGCCTGCTATCGCCGCCACACCAAGCCATGCACCCCAGTAGCGCGGATGGCGAAATGATTTGTGAAACTCGGGGATATATTCAATATTCTTTTTTTTCGTTTCCATGCTCTTCCAGTGTCTGGTGCGGCGAAAAGTAGATCTGCTGATAGTGTAGCGGCGCGCGATGCGCCGTACAAAATAAAAAAGCCGGCACGCATAGCGTACCGGCTCTGTCAGCGTGTTAATTAATCGAAACGCAACTGAGGAACAACCTCTTTCACCTGTGCCAGGTAATCGGTACGATCCGACCCGGTCAGACCTTCTGTGCGCGGCAGTTTCGCCGTCAGAGGATTCACTGCCTGCTGGTTGATCCAGACTTCGTAGTGCAGATGCGGACCCGTTGAACGCCCGGTATTGCCAGACAGCGCGATACGATCGCCACGTTTCACTTTTTGTCCTGGTTTGACCAACAACTTACGCAGGTGCATATAACGTGTGGTATAGGTGCGACCATGACGAACCGCAACATAGTATCCGGCTGCGCCGCTGCGCTTCGCTACAACCACTTCGCCATCACCCACCGACAGCACCGGCGTCCCCTGCGGCATCGCAAAGTCGACACCTTTGTGCGGCGCAACGCGTCCGGTCACCGGGTTCAGACGACGCGGGTTAAAGTTGGAAGAGATGCGGAACTGCTTAGCCGTCGGGAAACGCATAAAGCCTTTCGCCAGTCCGGTACCGTTGCGGTCATAGAACTTACCGTCTTCAGCACGGATTGCGTAATAATCTTTACCTTCAGAACGCAAGCGGACGCCCAGCAGTTGGCTTTGCTCACGTTTACCGTCCAGCATTTCGCGAGACATCAGTACCGAGAACTCATCGCCTTTTTTCAGTTTGCGGAAATCCATCTGCCACTGCATGGCCTTAATCACTGCGCTGATTTCAGAGCTGGTCAGTCCGGCATCTTTGGCACTGGCGACGAAACTTCCGCCCACGGTGCCTTTGATTCGGCTGTTAACCCAATCGCCCTGCTGCATTTCGCTGCTCATTTTGAAACCCGTCGCGGTGCGATCGTAAGTACGGGTTTCACGACGGGAGACTTCCCAGGTCAGGCGCTGCAAGTCACCTTCCGCGCCTAGCGTCCAGGAAAGTTGCTGACCAATTTTCAGGTTACGCAGTTGTTTGTCGGAAGCCGCGAGCTGGCTGATGTCACCCATATCGATGCCGTACTGATTCAGAATACTGCTCAGCGTATCGCCCGTGGAGACAACATACTCATGCACGCCGGCTTCACCAGACGTTTTGTCATCCAGTTCGTCCTGTGGGATAGCTTCGTCTTCCTGAGCGGCCTGATCGATAGGTTCGCTGGCCTCAGGCAATAGTGAGCGAATCTCGCTTTTTTCCAGCTCGATAGTTTTGACGATGCGTGCAGAATCAGGATGGTAAACATAGGGCCGCCAGACAGCGACGGCCAATGTCAGTACGGTAAGCGACCCCAGCATAACGCGATGGGGCCGCGGCAGATTATTAAATGCCAGAGCGACAGAGCGGGCTATCTGTTGCACGTAATCACTTCCTCATTAATCTCCTTTCAGGCAGCTCGCATACTGGTTGGCTAATTGGTTCAAAAACGCTGAATAGCTTGTTTTACCCAGTTTGATATTCGTTCCGAGCGGATCCAACGTTCCCATTCGAACGGATGTCCCTCTCGCGACGGCTTCAACGACCGCTGGCCTGAACTGTGGCTCAGCAAAAACGCAGGTTGCTTTTTGCTCAACCAACTGTGTTCTTATTTCATGTAAACGCTGCGCACCAGGTTGAATCTCAGGGTTCACGGTAAAGTGACCAAGCGGTGTTAGTCCGTAGTGTTTTTCGTAGTAGCCATAGGCGTCATGAAAAACGAAGTAACCTTTTCCCTTGAGCGGCGCGAGCTCGTTACCTACCTGCTTATCGGTTGCGGCTAATTGTGCCTCAAAATCCTTCAGGTTGGCGTCAAGTTTGGCTCGACTTTGCGGCATAAGTTCCACTAATTTTTCATGGATTGCAACCGCTGAGGCCCGTGCTATCTCTGGGGAAAGCCAAAGATGCATGTTGTAATCGCCGTGATGGTGATGCTCGTCACTTTTTTCACTGCCGGCATCATTATGTCCATGATCGTCATCATCGTCGTCAGCACCTTTCATGAGTAACGGTTTCACGTCATTGAGCTGCGCAATCGTTACCTGTTTTGCGTTAGGAATATTCTTGACTGATTTTTCCATAAACGCTTCCATCTCAGGTCCAATCCAAACGACTAAGTCCGCGCCCTGTAAGCGTTTTACGTCTGAAGGACGCAATGAGTAATCGTGTTCGGAAGCCCCGTCAGGCAGCAGAACCTGGGTGTCAGTAACCCCGTCAGCAATGGCTGAAGCGATAAACCCCAGTGGCTTAAGAGAAGCCACGACAGCGGCATTTGCCGACTGTGTTGCACTACCCCAAAGAGCAGCGGATAATGCTGCGAAAAGAAGCGTATTTTTATGTAACATAATGCGACCAATCATCGTAATGAATGTAAGAATTGTGATATTATAACATTCTATAACTTCTGCAAGACTAAAATTGATATGACGACTTTGGTTTCACTGGAAAATGTCTCGGTCTCTTATGGTCAACGCCGCGTCCTCTCTGACGTATCGCTTGAACTTCGACCCGGTAAAATATTGACGCTTCTCGGCCCAAATGGTGCCGGGAAATCTACGCTGGTGCGCGTTGTATTAGGGCTGGTAGAGGCTGATGAGGGAGTTATCAAGCGTAATGGTCGATTGCGGATTGGCTATGTGCCGCAAAAACTGTACCTCGATACAACGCTTCCGCTGACGGTAAGTCGGTTTATGCGCCTGCGTCCCGGCACCAAAAAAGAAGATATCCTTCCGGCACTGAAGCGTGTTCAGGCCGGACATCTGATGAATGCGCCGATGCAAAAACTCTCTGGCGGGGAGACACAACGCGTCCTGTTGGCCCGTGCTTTATTGAATAAACCTCAGCTACTGGTGCTTGATGAGCCAACCCAGGGCGTGGATGTCAATGGGCAAGTCGCACTGTACGATCTTATCGACCAGTTGCGACGTGAACTGGATTGCGCCGTACTGATGGTTTCTCATGACCTGCATCTGGTGATGGCAAAAACCGATGAGGTACTGTGCCTGAACCATCATATTTGTTGTTCTGGTGCGCCGGAAGTGGTTTCCATGCACCCGGAATTCATCTCAATGTTCGGACAACGCGGTGCCGAACAACTCGGAATTTACCGTCATAATCATAATCACCGCCACGATTTACAGGGTCGTATCGTCTTACGCCGGGGAAATGGTCACTCATGATTGAATTGTTATTACCCGGTTGGTTAGCCGGGATCATGCTGGCCTGTGCCGCTGGCCCGCTCGGCTCGTTTGTGGTCTGGCGTCGAATGTCTTATTTCGGTGATACGCTGGCCCACGCTTCGCTACTGGGGGTCGCCTTTGGCCTGCTGCTGGATGTAAATCCTTTCTATGCGGTCATCGTCGTCACCTTGATGCTGGCAGGCGGTCTGGTATGGCTGGAAAAACGCCCCCACCTCGCGATCGATACTTTATTGGGCATTATGGCCCACAGTGCGCTGTCATTAGGGCTGGTTGTCGTCAGCCTGATGTCCAATATCCGTGTGGATCTGATGGCCTATCTGTTTGGTGATTTGCTCGCCGTGACGCCAGAAGATCTTATCTCCATCGCCATTGGGGTGGTTATCGTTCTGGCGATTTTGTTCTGGCAGTGGCGCAACCTGCTGTCGATGACCATCAGTCCGGATCTGGCATTTGTGGATGGCGTGAAACTGCAACGCGTTAAGCTTCTGCTGATGCTGGTCACAGCATTAACTATTGGCGTGGCGATGAAATTTGTCGGGGCGTTAATTATCACCTCACTGCTTATTATCCCTGCGGCAACCGCCCGTCGCTTTGCCCGTACGCCAGAACAGATGGCAGGGGTTGCCGTTGGTGTGGGAATGATAGCGGTTACAGGCGGGCTGACCTTCTCGGCCTTCTATGACACCCCGGCAGGTCCTTCCGTGGTGCTGTGTGCTGCGCTGCTGTTTATCTTCAGCATGATGAAAAAACAGGCGAGCTAATGCGTATTTTAGCCGGATGGAGGCTATCGCCTTATCCGGCTTTTTATTTCATGAGCGAAATGCTTCCCTTCCCGCGGTTTATTAAATGTTTATCCCCACAGCCACATAATCAGCGTTAGACTATAAAATTGATTTTGAAAATTTAGCAATTACAGTCAATTACCATAAAATCAATAAGTTAATAAAAAATCGCCTTGGACAATTTCGGGCAATGTGAGTCATTTCATCGCCCCAAATCATGCCCCAAACTGATTTTTGCCCCCAAATTTGCCCCCACAATCGATGGTGGTCTAAGCTGCCGCTAATTTATGCACGTTCTGAAACTGCAACTGTAAGTATCCCTGCAAAATGAACCATCAATTTTTAGAGGACCTGTGGCACTCCAGATTCCGCTCTTGGCACGAAGCGGACCAGGTAACAGAACTGGAGGTCCGCTGTGAGCGAGAGGCGGACGTTATGAGACGTGTATAACATATAGTATAAATACAAGATTCGATTATTTGCTTTCTTAACTTAAAATAAGTACAGAAAGGACTTGCTTACGTAAGTTCTTTTAAGTTATATCTGCTCATTATTATTTAATAATAGGTCATTAATGCCAATAAATAAGGTGGTTGTATGTTACATAAGAAAACAACACAAGAAAATGTAGCTTTTGGACTTGCTGTACTTAACTACTATCTTCGTTTCAATTCTAAAGCAAATTTACAGGACGCTAATGTAAGTTCAGAGGAATTGATAAGTAATTTAGTAAATATTCTGAATGGTCATAATTTTATCTGCACATCGGAAATTTCAGCAAATTATCCAGGAATAGATGCTATAGATAAAATAAATAGACTAGGACTCCAGATAACACATACAAAAACCAATTCAAAAATTAATAAAACAATAGATAAAATTCGCGAAAACAAAGTTAACAATGACATTGGTGTACTATATTTCTTCATTACATCAAGAAGACAGCAGAAATACACGATCACAGCACAATGCCCAAATCTAAACGTCACAGTAAATAACATACTAGACTTTGATTCCCTGGCTGAACTGCTTTCGAAAAATCAGAATAAACTGGCTCAAGCAGAAGCAGAACTTATTAAAGCAATGCCTCGTCTCTACCAAGATGGAAAAGCACGATATGAGGTTATGTTTAATAGTATTCTTGTGGCTAGGAAGGAATTAGATAGAAGAGTATTCACTGCTGACAAAATTTTAGAAGAACCTGAAGAAATGCTTTCATCCCTTAGGGAAGTCAGAATCGTTATACAAAAAACAGGTATAATGAATGAAGCTAATTCTGTTGTATCTTCTTCATTTAAAAAAATAATCAACATTATTAATGACGCAGAGAGTCAAATTGCAAAAAAATACACGAGTGGATATAAAAAATATAGGGCCGGGATTTTTCCCTCGTGGGATTATCCTGATAAAGGAGATTGTTTAAACATTTTAATGGGAATAAGAAAAGACGTTTTAGACCAAATAGATAATGTTGACATTGAGATCAATAAACTGAAAGGGTTTCTTGGGATACAGTAACATTTAAATTTAACAATGCTTTATTCGCAATCTATTAATATGTAATAAGGTACAATTGGCGGGCAAGACAAATGTCCGCTTTTAGCACGAAGGTGGCAAGCTAACAGACCCCTAAGTCCACGGAGGACGAAAAGCGGACATGCCGTCCGTAAAAAACATTACCAAGATCTAAAATTTATAATGCAAGCATTTTTTATCTAGCACTTTAAATTGCATTCAATTGAATGCAATTTTTCTAGAAAAATTATCGATAATCTTCATCAAAATGAATTTTGACTTAATAAAAATTTTTATAAATTAACGCCCGCCGTTGATAAAATCGAAGCCCTCTGTTTATCTTCACATTTATAACAAGCAAAGTACTTAATTCTTTCCATATCTCCAGTAACATACGCGTCACAATGTGGACAGTTAATTGCAGACCATCCACGATCAAAACATGAAACGCAACTCCACTGTCCTTCAATGTAAAAAACAGAATCAGGGGTATGTTGACATTGATGGCATCCAGCAATGACATCTCCACCAGGTTCCCACCAATCATCACCTGTTTTATACTTTGCTTTACACATTCTAATTAATAAATTTGTGTCTATTTTGTGGTTACATGTCGGACATTTATTAACATCATGGCTAAAAAACTCAAAAGGATTACCACAATGAGGACAATCTAGTGTATCCCGAACCTTTACCAAAGCTACACCTTGTGATTCGCATACCAAGCATTCATAATCATCTCCCCACTTATGATTTTCATTAACTATGCCTGCAGGTAGATTACATTGATTGCAATTTACAACCTTTATTCCTTTTTTTCTATTTATTTCAATTTGTTGAGAGAGTTCAGCAAATCGTGCATTTAGAAACTCTTTCTGAGTGAGCATTCTTCTATGAATACGTTCTATGCTTTTCTGATGATCTAAAAAAATGTCTTTCCAATCTACCGATAAGAGGTGATATAAATAATGCCAAGAAGACCATTGCTGCGCTACTACACCAGCTTTATTTGCTTTCTGATTTGAATATTCTGTATGTGCGAAATGAACAATTTGATTTCTGTGTTCACCCAACGCTTTGAAATTATCTATAATTTTATCATTAAGATTTATACCGAGAATAGTTCTTAGCCGCTTAACTGCTGCATCAAGGTAAACCGATTTAAAGTCACCCACACTAAAGTTTTGACTATGTGCATTCCCTGGATCTTCTAATATAAGAGTCCAATGCTCTCGCATCAATCTTGCTTTTAAAAAAAGTTCAATAGCAGTATAAAAATCAATAATTGAGTTTTTAGGTCTTTTATCCAAATTATCAATTGATGCATCTAAAAAATCAATAGCATTAATTACTAATGATTTAAATAGTTCCTCATTTGACTGAGGTTTTTGTATAACAAATTTTCGAGCCATGCTTTATCCTCAAATTTAAATTTTTCTATCTAACACTACTCTAACGTTAAGTAACTGTGGTTATTATTTATCATGTAACGGAAAATACTTCAAACATCATATTGAAGATACATTAGAAAAGAACTTTACGAATTTAAACTTCTAATAGCAAATTATTCTATGAATCTATACTTTACAACTTTTTTATAACGCTGCCATGTCCGCTCTTGGCACATAGCAGCCCTTAAGCGGTAACTCGCCAGCATGGGGTGTCGGGGGGGCTGAGGTTCAAATCC
>NZ_JAHLRC010000010.1:0-77019 GCF_018919545.1 Citrobacter sp. S46_ASV_140 | reverse complement strand
CGGTTCTGTATCTGCTATCCGTAACGGTAAATGTGTTGATACCTCCATGGGTCTGACCCCGCTGGAAGGTCTGGTGATGGGTACGCGTTCCGGTGACATCGACCCGGCGATCATCTTCCACCTGCACGACACCCTGGGCATGAGCGTTGACCAGATCAACAAAATGCTGACCAAAGAGTCCGGCCTGCTGGGTCTGACCGAAGTCACCAGCGACTGCCGTTATGTTGAAGATAACTACGCGACTAAAGAAGACGCTAAACGTGCAATGGACGTTTACTGTCACCGTCTGGCGAAATACATCGGTTCTTACACTGCGCTGATGGATGGTCGTCTGGATGCAGTTGTCTTCACCGGTGGTATCGGTGAAAACGCAGCGATGGTTCGTGAACTGTCTCTGGGCAAACTGGGCGTTCTGGGCTTTGAAGTTGACCACGAACGTAACCTGGCCGCACGTTTCGGCAAATCTGGTTTCATCAACAAAGAAGGTACCCGTCCTGCGGTGGTTATCCCAACCAACGAAGAACTGGTTATCGCGCAAGACGCGAGCCGTCTGACTGCCTGATTTCACACCGCCAGCCTAGCTGGCGGTGCTGTTTTGTAACCCGTCTACATCGACGGTAACGAAAGAGGATAAACCGTGTCCCGTATTATTATGCTGATCCCTACCGGAACCAGCGTCGGTCTGACCAGCGTCAGCCTTGGCGTGATCCGCGCAATGGAACGCAAAGGCGTTCGTTTGAGCGTCTTCAAGCCGATCTCTCAACCGCGTGCCGGTGGCGATGCGCCAGACCAGACTACCAGCATCGTCCGTGCTAACTCTTCTCTGCCAGCCGCTGAGCCGCTGAAGATGAGCCACGTTGAATCTCTGTTGTCCAGCAATCAGAAAGATGTGCTGATGGAAGAGATCATCGCGAACTACCACGCGAACACTAAAGACGCTGAAGTTGTACTGGTTGAAGGCCTGGTCCCAACCCGCAAACATCAGTTCGCGCAGTCTCTGAACTACGAAATCGCGAAAACGCTGAACGCAGAAATCGTCTTCGTAATGTCTCAGGGTACCGATACCCCGGAACAGCTGAACGAGCGTATTGAACTGACTCGCAGCAGCTTCGGCGGCGCGAAAAACACCAACATCACCGGCGTAATCGTTAACAAACTGAACGCACCGGTTGATGAGCAGGGCCGTACTCGCCCGGATCTGTCCGAGATTTTCGACGACTCTTCCAAAGCAAAAGTGATCAAAGTTGATCCGGCTAAACTGCAAGAATCCAGCCCGCTGCCGGTTCTGGGCGCGGTGCCATGGAGCTTCGATCTGATCGCAACGCGTGCAATCGATATGGCGCGTCATCTGAACGCCACTATCGTTAACGAAGGTGATATCAATACCCGTCGCGTGAAGTCTGTGACTTTCTGCGCACGCAGCATTCCGCACATGCTGGAGCACTTCCGTGCCGGTTCTCTGCTGGTGACTTCCGCCGATCGTCCTGACGTGCTGGTTGCAGCATGCCTTGCAGCCATGAACGGCGTGGAAATCGGTGCCCTGCTGCTGACTGGCGGCTACGAAATGGACGCGCGTATCACTAAACTGTGCGAACGTGCATTTGAAACCGGCCTGCCGGTATTCATGGTGAACACCAACACCTGGCAGACCTCTCTGAGCCTGCAGAGCTTCAACCTGGAAGTTCCGGTTGACGATCACGAACGTATTGAGAAAGTTCAGGAATACGTTGCTAACTACATCAACGCTGACTGGATTGAATCCCTGACCGCGACCTCTGAGCGCAGCCGTCGTCTGTCTCCGCCAGCGTTCCGTTATCAGCTGACCGAGCTGGCACGTAAAGCCGGCAAGCGCGTTGTTCTGCCGGAAGGTGACGAGCCGCGTACCGTTAAAGCGGCGGCTATCTGTGCTGAACGCGGTATCGCAACCTGCGTACTGTTGGGCAACCCGGATGAGATCACCCGCGTTGCGGCCTCTCAGGGCGTTGAGCTGGGCGCTGGCGTAGAAATCGTTGATCCAGATGTGGTTCGCGAAAGCTACGTTGCTCGCCTGGTCGAACTGCGTAAAAACAAAGGTATGACCGAAACCGTTGCCCGCGAACAGCTGGAAGACAACGTGGTTCTCGGTACCCTGATGCTGGAACAGGACGACGTTGACGGTCTGGTTTCTGGTGCAGTTCATACCACCGCGAACACCATCCGTCCGCCGCTGCAGCTGATCAAAACTGCACCGGGTAGTTCCCTGGTGTCTTCCGTGTTCTTCATGCTGCTGCCGGATCAGGTTTACGTGTACGGCGACTGCGCGATCAACCCGGATCCGACTGCAGAGCAACTGGCAGAAATCGCGATTCAGTCCGCTGAATCCGCCATTGCTTTCGGTATCGAACCGCGCGTAGCAATGCTCTCCTACTCCACCGGTACTTCTGGTGCAGGTAGCGACGTAGAAAAAGTTCGTGAAGCCACGCGTCTGGCGCAGGAAAAACGTCCTGACCTGATGATCGACGGTCCGCTGCAGTATGACGCCGCCGTTATGGCTGACGTAGCAAAATCCAAAGCGCCGAACTCTCCGGTTGCAGGTCGTGCTACCGTGTTCATCTTCCCGGATCTGAACACCGGTAACACCACCTACAAAGCGGTACAGCGTTCTGCCGACCTGATCTCCATCGGGCCAATGCTGCAGGGTATGCGCAAGCCTGTGAACGACCTGTCTCGTGGCGCGCTGGTTGACGACATCGTCTACACCATCGCTCTGACCGCGATCCAGTCTTCCCAACAGCAGCAGTAATCTGTCGAGTGTGCTGGATGTCTTATCCGGCAACACTTCTGCTTATTAAACCGGAAATAGCTTATATTTCCGGTTTTTTTATACCTGTTTTTCCCGTTGGCATATTCTGAAACATTTGCCAGGATGCGCTGCATCAATGAATAACTATTCTCCTGTTTGCATACTTATCCTCTTTTGCATTGCAACAGGGATAGTCTTTCATGTCAGCAGTAACAGAAACACAGCCAGCTAAAAAATGGGCGATGCCCGATACGTTGGTGATTATTTTTTTCGTTGCCATTTTAACCAGTCTGGCGACATGGGTTGTTCCCGTCGGGATGTTCGACAGTCAGGAAGTGCAGTATCAGGTTGATGGACAAACCAAAACCCGTAAGGTGGTCGACCCCCACTCTTTTCGAATTCTGACCAACGACGCGGGCGAAGAGCAGTATCATCGGGTGCAGTTTTTCACCACCGGTGATGAGCGCCCGGGCCTGATGAATTTTCCGTTTGAAGGGTTAACCTCCGGCTCTAAATTCGGCACTGCCGTCGGCATTATTATGTTTATGCTGGTGATTGGCGGCGCATTCGGCATCGTTATGCGTACCGGAACCATCGATAACGGCATCCTGGCGCTCATCCGCCATACGCGAGGAAACGAAGTCCTGTTTATCCCGGTGCTGTTTGTTCTCTTCTCATTAGGCGGCGCGGTGTTTGGCATGGGGGAAGAGGCGGTCGCCTTTGCCATTATTATCGCACCGTTAATGGTACGGTTAGGTTACGACAGTATCACCACCGTTCTGGTCACCTATATTGCGACTCAGATTGGATTTGCCAGCTCATGGATGAACCCGTTTTGCGTGGTCGTCGCACAGGGGATTGCGGGCGTGCCGGTACTCTCTGGTTCCGGTCTGCGTATCATTGTGTGGGTGGTTGCGACCCTGATAGGGCTGACCTTCACGCTGGCCTATGCGGCACGCATCAAAAAGAATCCGCTTTTGTCCCGGGTACATGAATCCGACCGTTTCTTTCGCGAACAGCAGGACGACGTTGTGGAACGACGCTTCACGCTGGGCGACTGGCTGGTGCTGCTGGTGCTGACTGCGGTAATGATTTGGGTTGTCTGGGGCGTGATCGTCAACGCGTGGTTTATTCCTGAGATCGCCAGCCAGTTCTTCACCATGGGCCTGGTAATTGGCATCATCGGCGTGGTCTTTCGTCTCAACGGCATGACGGTCAACATCATGGCCTCCTCATTCACTGAAGGCGCACGAATGATGATTGCCCCTGCCCTGCTGGTCGGCTTTGCCAAGGGCATATTACTGCTGGTCGGTAATGGAGAAGCGGGTGAAGCCAGCGTGTTAAACACGCTGCTGCACAGCATTGCCAACGGCATCAGCGGGCTGGATAACGCCATCGCGGCGTGGTTTATGCTGCTGTTCCAGGCGGTGTTTAATTTCTTCGTTACTTCCGGCTCTGGTCAGGCTGCATTGACCATGCCGTTATTAGCACCCTTAGGCGATCTGGTTGGCGTAAACCGTCAGGTCACCGTACTGGCCTTCCAGTTTGGCGACGGATTCAGTCATATTATCTATCCTACATCGGCATCGCTGATGGCAACGTTAGGCGTGTGTCGGGTGGATTTTCGTAACTGGCTGAAGGTAGGCGCCACGCTGTTGGGACTGCTGTTTATTATGTCCAGCGTGGTGGTAATTGGCGCGCAGATAATGGGTTACCATTAAAAAACGATTGCCCGGCCTACACGATTTCTCGACGCTGTAGGCCGGATGAGCAGATTTTACTCAGCTTCTTCCTGCTTTTCGGCTTTCGCCCCTTCATTCTTAGCGTTGCGGGTCATCCACAGCGCCAGGGCTTTCAGTGAGTCCGGCGTAAATTCGTCGCAACGCGCGGTAATTTCTTCCGGCGTCAGCCAGCAAACTTCACTAACCTCTTCTTCCTGAAGCGCAAACGGTCCGTGGGAAACACAGCTAAACAGCCCACCCCATACGCGACAGTTCTGGTCTTCAAAATAAAACTGCCCATGCTCGGCAAACGGCACGCCCGCAATCCCCAGTTCCTCTTCCGCTTCACGGCGCGCTGAATCCAGTAGTTGCTCGTCAGCCTGCACAACACCGCCAGCGGTGGCATCCAGCATGCCGGGCAAAAAATCTTTTGTCTCAGTACGACGCTGAACCAGAATTTTGCCCATACCATCATGCACGACGATATACGTTGCACGATGGCGTAAGCGTTGCGCCCGCATTTGTTCCCGGCTGGATTGTGCAATGACTTCGTTGTCTTCATTCACAATATCCACCCATTCCGTACTTGCCAAACGACGCTGTTCCACCATCAGGAAACCTTCTTTTTTCTTGCGCTCTTACGGCGCGTTTATGTTTGTGGGGTAAATTACGGATTAATCTCGACCTGTGCAATAACACTTTGATCATTGAGTGCCATTACGCTGAGAACATTATCATCCAGAATCCCGTAACTTGCCGCAAAGCCCCCTTTCGGGATGCTTACCGAGCCGGGATTGAAGTGGTAAACATCCCCTTGACGCTCAGCGACGGGCAGATGTGTATGTCCATAAACCAGCACATCTCCCACGTTGAGTGCCGGCATATTTTGCGGGCCAAAAAGATGCCCGTGCGTCAAAAAGAGTCGCTGATTTTCTGTCAGAATTTGCTGCCACGGCGCGGTCATCGGAAAATGCAGGAGCATCTGATCCACTTCGCTGTCACAATTGCCACGCACCGCGATAATCCGCGCTGCCAGCGCATTCAACCGCTCAGCAACCTGCGCAGGCGCATAGCCTTCCGGGAGCGCATTACGCGGTCCGTGGTTTAAAACATCACCCAATATCACCAGCCATTGCGCACCGCTTGCGGCAAACCGTTCAAGTACGCGTTCCGTGGCTGGCAACGAACCATGAATGTCCGATGCGAACATCAGTTTCATCACTCACTCCTCGTTGAAAAGTACCTTGTAATGATACTGGATTACGCCCCGTTTTTCAGCAGGAACGCTTCGCTGAAAGCGCGATAAAACGCTGGACTGAAGCGCGCTGCCACTGGAAGGCGGCATATTCTGCAAGCGCTTCGGGAACCTCATCGCCGTTAAGGACCAGACGATTCAGCATTAGCGCTAAATCGCAGTCGGCAATACACCATTCGCCAAATAAATTCTGCTTCCCGTGGCTCAATAAATGGCTCGCAGTGGCGAACAATTTCTCCGCACTGACTTTTCCCGCTTCGCTTAACGGACCTTTCTTCACGCCAGCAAAAACTACGTCCGTTGAGCGTTCTTCACGGATAGGCATCAGATCGCTGCGGATCCACGCCTGAACCTGGCGCGCCCGCGCGCGCTTTTGCACATCGTGTGGGTAGATTCGCTCCCACTGCGGCGGCGCAAAACTCTCTTCCAGGAACTCAGTAATCGCTGATGATTCGCTCAGCTCGAAACCGTCGATTTCAAGCACCGGCACGCGCCGCGTTAACGCATACCCTTGCCATGAAGGTTGCAAGTGTTCGCCGCTGTTGAGATCAACGGTTTTCAGCGTAAAAGGCAGTCCTTTCTCTTGCAGAGCGACATAAACAGACAGCACGTAAGGGGAGAAAAAATTGGCATCTGACCACAGCGTAATTGCAGATTTGCTCATAATGTCCTCTGAAATGTATTGGCTTGCCTTCAAAATATAGAGTCTTTCTCTCACTGTCACTTGATGAAAACTCACGCACGCCAACAGGCTCTATACTTGTTATGACCCGGTTCATGACAAAACGGACGCTGAAAATGATCGATCTCTATTACACTCCATCGCCAAACGGTCACAAAATAACGCTGTTTCTTGAAGAGGCGCAGCTGCAATACCGTCTGATTCATGTCGATATCAGCAAAGGTAGCCAGTTTCACCCTGATTTTCTGCAAATCTCACCAAACAATAAAATCCCGGCCATTATCGACAGTGCCCCGGTAGACGGCGGAAAGCCCATCAGCCTGTTTGAGTCCGGAGAAATTTTACTCTATCTGGCAGAAAAGAGCGGTAAGCTGCTGAGCGGTGAGTTACGTGAACGCCACACTACACTGCAGTGGTTGTTCTGGCAGGTCAGCGGCCTCGGACCCATGCTGGGTCAGAATCATCATTTTAGCCACTACGCCCCACAAACGATTCCCTACGCCATTGAAAGATACCAGGTTGAAACCCAGCGCCTGTACAACGTGATGAATAAACGTCTGGAAACGTCCCCCTGGCTGGGAGGCGATCACTACAGCATTGCCGACATTGCCTGCTGGCCGTGGATCCACGCCCATCAGCGTCAGCGCATCGACCTCGACAACTACCCGGCGGTCAATAACTGGCATGAACGCATCCGTACGCGTCCCGCAACGGAACGCGCCATGCAACAAGCACAAAGTGAGAAGCGGTGACGCGATTCGGTTCTCGTGTATCATGCAAAGGTTCATACATGGAGGAAACCTGCAATGTCACAACCTGACGCAATTATTCGTATAAAAAACCTTCGTCTGCGCACTTTTATCGGCATCAAAGAAGAGGAGATCCTTAACCGCCAGGATATCGTCATCAACATTGCCATTCACTATCCGGCAGACAAAGCCCGTACCAGCGAAGATATCAACGACGCGCTGAATTATCGCACTATCACCAAGAGCATCATTGCCCACGTGGAGGGTAACCGCTTCTCATTGTTAGAAAAATTAACTCAAGATGTGCTCGATATCGCACGCGAACATCACTGGGTCACTTATGCTCAAGTAGAGATAGATAAACTTCACGCATTACGTTACGCCGACTCAGTCTCTATGACGCTGAGCTGGCAGCGCTAAACATAACCCGGGAGGCGACATGCAGATTCTGATTACCGGCGGTACTGGCCTGATTGGACGTCATCTGATCCCCCGCTTGCTGGAACTGGGGCATCAGATAACCGTAGTGACCCGTTCTCCTGATAAGGCCCGTCAGATTCTCGACTCCCGGGTTACGCTGTCCAAAGGGCTGGAAGAGCGGCAAAATCTCAATGACATTGATGCCGTCATTAACCTTGCCGGAGAGCCGATTGCGGACAAGCGCTGGAGTGCCCAGCAAAAGGAACGCCTGTGTCAGAGCCGCTGGGTCATCACGCAGAAGCTGGTCGATTTAATCAATGCCAGCGAGACACCGCCCGCAGTGCTAATTTCCGGTTCCGCTACCGGTTACTACGGCGATTTAGGCGAAGTGGTGGTCACAGAAGAAGAGCCGCCGCATAACGAATTTACCCATAAGCTGTGCGCACGCTGGGAGCAAATTGCCAGCACCGCGCAAAGCGACAAAACCCGCGTGTGTATGCTGCGCACCGGCGTGGTACTGGCCTCTGCTGGCGGCATTCTGGCGAAAATGGTCCCGCCGTTTCGTCTTGGCTTAGGCGGACCAATTGGCAACGGACGCCAGTATATGGCCTGGATCCATATTGATGATATGGTCAACGGAATTCTCTGGCTGCTGGATATCGATCTGCGCGGTCCCTTCAATATGGTTTCACCGTACCCGGTGCACAATGAGCAGTTTGCCCACGCGCTGGGCCACGCCCTGAACCGTCCTGCCATTCTGCGCGTTCCCGCCACCGCAATGCGGTTGCTGATGGGCGAATCTTCAGTGCTGGTTCTCGGCGGGCAGCGAGCGTTGCCAAAACGCCTGGAAGCCTCCGGTTTCGCGTTTCGCTGGTACGATTTAGAAGAAGCGCTGGCGGATGTCATCCGATAACCCCTAAGCGCTATTCACGGTCGCCGTTGTGGTGGTAAGGTTATAGGCCAGATTTCTGCAATGGCGACGTTATGGCGATAATTTCGACTCCCCGACTTACCCTCTCTTTGTTTCAGTTTTCTGACTGGTCATTTTTCCAGAAACTACGTGAATGTCCTGAAGTCATGCGCTATATGGGCAACATCGCCCCGGCGAAAGATACGCGTCTGTTATTCGCCAGACGCCTTGCCGCACAGCACACTTTTGTCATCCGCGAGCACAACAACCCGACGCCGCTCGGCGATATTGGTCTGCAAATCAGCCATCTCTACCCGCACGAAGCCGACCTCGGCTACGCCATCATGCCACAGGCGCAGGGGAAAGGTATTGCCAGCGAAGCCGTACGCGCGGTGTGCCAGTACGCCTTCGAGCACGCGGCGGTCACGGCGATAAATGCTTACGCACTGGCGGATAATAAGGGCTCAATACGGATTCTGGAAAAAACGGGGTTCGTGCGTACGCAGGTGCTGGAAAAGGCGTATGAGATTGATGGTATCGCCTACGACGACTGGGTTTATCGTCTGGAGTGCGACGCGCTAAAATTCCAGGCCCGGAAAGCGTAGCGCCTCCGGGCAGGTGACTTACTTCAACGAACCTTTGAGGAACTGCTGCAAACGCGGACTTTGCGGATTACCAAATACCTGTTCCGGATCGCCCTCTTCTTCAATCTTCCCCTGATGCAGAAAAATCACGTGCGTGGAGACATGACGGGCAAACCCCATTTCGTGGGTCACGACCACCATGGTTTTTCCCTCTTCGGCCAGTTGTTGCATAATGCGCAGCACTTCGCCCACCAGCTCCGGGTCAAGTGCCGACGTGGGTTCATCAAACAGCAACACTTCCGGTTCCATCGCCAGCGCACGAGCAATGGAGACACGCTGCTGCTGACCACCGGACAGATGCACCGGATATTTGCCCTGAGCGCGCTCATCAATACCCACTTTCGCCAGATACTTCACCGCACGTTCGCGAGCGTCCTGCTTGCTCAGCCCCAACACCTGGATCGGCGCTTCCATCACGTTTTCCAGCACCGTCATGTGGCTCCACAGATTAAAGTGCTGAAAGACCATCGTCAGTCGCGTGCGCAGCAAGCGCAGCTGATTTTTGTCTGCAACCTTAAGCTGGCCGTCTTTGTCGCGTACCAGACCAATGTTCTGACCACTCACCACAATCGACCCGGCGCTCGGTTTCTCGAGAAAGTTAATGCAGCGCAGGAAGGTACTTTTACCGGAACCTGACGAGCCAATAATACTGATAACATCACCCGCATTGGCCTGCAGCGATACCCCTTTCAGCACTTCATGTTCGCCGTAGTGCTTATGTAAATCGATAACGTTTAATTTATTTTCAGACATCGTGTTACTCGAATCATTTAGAGGATACATGCTGCAACCAGCGTTTTTCCGCTTTACGGAACAGACTGATCAGGACATACGAAATAATCAAATACAGAACAGCGGCAATACCGAAGGCGGTAAACGGCTGATACGTTGCCGAGTTGATATCGCGGGCGATTTTCAACAAATCAGGCACCGTTGCGGTAAACGCCAGCGCCGTGGAGTGCAGCATTAAAATAACTTCATTGCTGTAAGCCGGCAGCGCAATACGCAGCGCGGAAGGCAAAATAATGCAGCGATACAGTTTAAACGACGAGAAACCGTAAGCACGCGCGGCTTCAATCTCACCATGGGGTACGGAACGAATAGCCCCGGCGAAAATCTCCGTGGTATAGGCGCAGGTATTCAGCGTCAGCGCCAGCACGGTGCAATTTAGCCCACTGCGGAAAAACGCGTTGAGGAAGTCCGTGCCTTTGACTATCTCCAGCGTATACATCCCGGAATAAAACACCAGCAACTGGACGTACAGCGGCGTCCCACGAAAAATATAGGTGAACAGCCAGATGGGAAACTGGATAAATTTATTACTGGAAACACGACCAATTGCCAAAAACAGCGCCAGTATCCCGCCCATCACCACCGATGAAATCAGAAGCCACAGGGTGATAGCCACGCCGGTGTAGCGATACCCGTCGGTCCACAGCAGGGACTTCCAGTATTCCTGAATAATCTCAATCACAGGTCAGCCCTCTTCACACCCACGGAATAGCGGCGCTCAAGGTACAGCAGCACACCATTAGAAACAGTGGTAAACACCAGATAGATGACCCCGCACACTACGGCAAAATAGAATGGCTCCCAGGTACTTTTTCCGGCAAGCTGAGTGGCTTTCACTACGTCTTCCAGGCCGAGCAACGATACCAACGCTGTGGCCTTAAGAATGACCTGCCAGTTGTTGCCAATTCCCGGTAAGGCATAGCGCATCATCGCCGGGAACATAATACGGCGAAATATTTGTGAACTGGTAAAACCGAATGCCGTCGCGGCTTCAATATGTCCTTTTGGCACGGCCATAAATGCGCCACGAAATGTTTCGGTAAAATAGGCTCCGTAGATAAACCCGAGCGTAATAATACCCGCGACCATCGGATCGATATCAATCTGGCTGATACCTATTGCATCGGTAAGGGTATTCAGCGCGATTTGTAATCCGTAAAAGATGAGCAGCATTAAGACCAGATCGGGCACGCCGCGGATAAGCGTTGTGTACCCTTCGAAAATAAGCGCCAGCGCCCGGCTTTGCGACAGCTTTGCTGCCGCGCCGACAAGGCCTATCAGAACCGCCAGTACCACCGAGCTAAGTGCCAGCTCCAGCGTAACAATTGCGCCCTGTAAAATAACACCTGAAAAGCCATACAACATGCTGCCTGTCCTGTCGTGTGTGGTGGAGTAATAAGCCTCTTTTGATTTCAGACAAACTGTTAAATGCGGGATGGCGGCTTTGCCTTATCCGGCCTACAAAATCGCTGTAGGCCGGATACGCGCAGCGCCATCAGGCATAAATTCAACACGTCAAAAATCTACGGGCTTTATCAGCACCTGCGGTGATTAACCGCCATAAACATCAAAATCGAAGTACTTTTTCGCCAGCTTCTCGTAAGTACCGTCAGCTCGCATCTCGGCAAAGGCTTTGTTCAGTGCTTCGCGCAGTTCGTTATCATCTTTGCGCAGCCCCATACCGGTACCCACGCCGAATAACTTCTCGTCTTTTACAGATGGGCCGCCGAATTTGTAATCTTTACCGACCGGCTGTTTCAGGAAGCCTTCGCTGGCTGCGACTTCATCCTGGAAAGCAGCATCAATACGCCCGGCAGTCAGGTCAGAATAGATATTGTCTTGCCCCTGATAAGAGACAATTTCAATGCCTTTTGGCGCCCAGTGCTCGTTGCCGAAGGTTTCCTGAGTCGTGCCCTGCAGCACGCCAACACGTTTACCTTTCAGCGACTCAATGGTCGGCTGAATAGCAGAATCTTTAGCGACAACCAGACGCGAGTCAGCTGCATAAAGCTTGTCGGTAAAGGCGATTTCCTGCTGACGTTTTTCAGTGATGGAAAGCGAGGACATAATCGCATCGATTTTCTTCGCTTTTAACGAAGGGATAAGCGCGTCCAGCGGGTTTTCCACGAAGGTACATTGTGTATTGATACGTTTGCACAGCTCTTTAGCCAGATCGATATCAAAACCGACTAATTCACCCTGTGCATTTTTCGATTCGAACGGCGCATAAGTAGGATCGGTACCGATACGAATTTTTTGCGGAATGGCTGCAAATGCTGCGGTAGCACTGGAGAAAGCCAGGACCAGAGAAAGAGACAACACCAGTTTTTTCATAACTATCCTCAACAGACTGTCTTTTATAGGGGATCTTTACAGGACCAGGTGCAGTTATCGTGCCATTAATCGGGCCGACAAGGCAAAGCATTCTACCCTGTCGGCGGTATTTATTTGCATGAAAAGCGCTTAAGTATGCATTCATGCTTATTAAGACAGCGACAAAAGCACCAAAACAGTGCACTGAATTTATTATGCACCGTAATGGTTACCCGCAATGGTGCAGTCCATTCCCCGCTGCGGCGTATTAATCGCCGTAGACATTGAAGTTAAAATACTTGCTCGCCATTTTGTCGTAGGTGCCGTCTTTGCGCAGTTCGCCCAGCGCTTTATCGAAAGCAGCTTTCAGCTCTGCATCATCTTTGCGCAAGCCAATCCCGGTGCCGTCACCAAAGTATTTTTTATCTTTCACCGACGGACCAGCAAAAGCGTAGTCCTTACCGGCAGGCTGCTTCAGGAAACCTTCGCTGGCCGCGACTTCATCCTGCAACGCCGCGTCCAGACGCCCCGCTGTCAGGTCAGAATAGATGAGGTCCTGGTTCGCATAGGCCACCACATCTACGCCTTTGCTGCGCCAGTTGTCATTAGCATAGGCCTCCTGAGTCGAGCCTTGCAGTACACCAACATGTTTACCTTTGAGGGAATCCAGAGTTGGTTGAATTGGGGAACCTTTCGCGGCGATCAGACGTGAGTCTGCTGCGTAAAGTTTGTCTGAGAACGCAATCTCTTGCTGACGCTTCTCAGTAATTGAAAGCGAGGAGATGATGGCATCAATTTTTTTCGCTTTCAGCGACGGGATCAGCGCGTCAAAGTCGCTGGCTACCCAGGTACATTTGATCTGCATGCGCTTACACATCTCATTTCCCAGATCGATATCAAAGCCGACAAAGTCGCCTTTGGCATCTTTAGAGGAAAAAGGTGCGTACGTTGTATCTGTACCAATACGAACCGTCTGCGGAAGTGCTGCGTAGCTGGCCGCGGTGGCGGAGAGTCCTAACAGCAAAGACAAAGCAAGAACCGTCTTCTTCATACATAACCCTCAAGTGGCGTAATTTTATTATGTTTTACGTTGTGTTGTGTGTTTGCAGACTTTTTCATGCAGGTCTTATGCCATTGTCGCGTCGATGAGGATATTCGACGTTAAATATGTTAATAAAACGTTGCAATAATGTCCTGATTTTGAAGATAGCAGGTCTGACGGTTGAACCGCAGCGTTTCGTTGAGTTTTAACGAATTAAATGTTGAGGATATGATCGCGGTTACAAAATTGCCCTGAAACAGGGCAACGGATGTTTCTTTGCACGCTGATGGAACGGTTTTACGCCCCTTGCCAGCGGGTGAACAGATCCTGTGGAAGGGAGATATCAAACTGGTCGAGTACGCGGTTAACCGTTTGATTAATCACATCATCTAGCGTTTGTGGGCGATGATAGAATGCCGGGACTGGCGGCATAATCACCGCGCCAATTTCTGCCGCCTGCGTCATCAGTCGCAGATGCCCCAGATGCAGCGGCGTTTCACGCACGCACAGCACCAGCGGGCGGCGTTCTTTCAACACCACGTCTGCCGCACGGGTAAGCAGCCCATCGGTGTAACTGTGGACGATGCCTGAAAGCGTTTTGATTGAACAAGGTAATATTACCATTCCGGCGGTCTGAAAAGAGCCGGAAGAGATACTGGCGGCGATATCGCGCGTATCGTGATTTACATTCGCCAGTGCCTGCACGTCGCGTACAGAGAGGTCTGTTTCCAGCGCCAGCGTCTGTCGGGCAGCAGCACTCATCACCAGATGGGTTTCCACATCAGTAACGTCACGCAAAACCTGCAGCAGGCGCACGCCATAAATCGCGCCACTGGCACCGCTAATCCCTACAATGAGTCGTTTCATTTTTTCGCCCTTACTTGCTTCAGGGCTGACTTTGCAGGTTTTTATGCGC
The DNA here is from genome assembly GCF_018919545.1 of Citrobacter sp. S46_ASV_140. Classification (NCBI taxonomy): domain Bacteria; kingdom Pseudomonadati; phylum Pseudomonadota; class Gammaproteobacteria; order Enterobacterales; family Enterobacteriaceae; genus Citrobacter; species Citrobacter sp. S46_ASV_140. The sequence continues at coordinate 62,793 of NZ_JAHLRC010000010.1, read as the reverse complement.
AGTTGCAAGTCAGTCCACTCTATGTGTCCTGACCTGCAACAGAACATTACCCTTCGTTATGCATCTCGAGGTTTTCCGCTTCGTTCTGACGCAAAATTGCTTTGGCATCGTCATTACGCAGGGAGTCAAGGAAATCGAGATATTGCTGGTCGACGTCTTTGGTGACGTACACGCCGTTAAACACTGAACATTCAAACTGCTGAATATCCGGGTTCTCAGCGCGGACCGCTTCAATCAGATCGTTTAAATCCTGGAAGATAAGACCGTCTGCACCGATTATCTGGCGAATCTCGTCCACTTCGCGACCATGAGCAATCAGCTCCGTCGCCGTAGGCATATCGATACCATAAACGTTCGGGAAGCGAATTTCCGGGGCTGCAGAGGCAAGATACACTTTCTTCGCTCCGGCTTCACGCGCCATCTCGATAATCTGTTCCGAGGTGGTACCGCGCACGATGGAGTCATCCACCAGCAGCACGTTTTTATCACGGAATTCCGCACGGTTGGCGTTCAGCTTACGGCGCACGGATTTACGGCGCAGCTGCTGACCGGGCATGATAAAGGTACGGCCCACGTAGCGGTTTTTCACAAAACCCTGACGGTACGGCTTACCGAGAATACGGGCAATTTCCAGCGCGATATCGCAGGAGGTTTCCGGAATCGGGATCACCACGTCAATGTCCAGATCTTCCCACTCGCGAGCAATTTTTTCGCCAAGCTTGGTACCCATATTTACACGGGCGCTGTAAACGGAAATCTTGTCGATAAAGGAGTCAGGACGTGCGAAGTAAACGTATTCAAACAGGCACGGATTGCTAACCGGGTTATCGGCACACTGGCGAGTAAACAGCTGACCTTTTTCGGTGATATACACCGCTTCGCCAGGTGCCACATCGCGCAGGAATTCAAAGCCCAGCGTATCCAGCGCCACGCTCTCGGAGGCCACCATATACTCGGTACGACCATCCCCGATATCGCGTTTACCCAGTACCAGCGGACGGATACCGTTAGGATCGCGGAAGGCAACCATACCGTGGCCAATAATCATCGCCACGCAGGCATAGGCGCCGCGGATCTGGCGGTTGGTTGCCGCAATAGCAGCAAAAATATTATCGGCTTCCAGCGGATAATGGCGGAAGTTATCCAGCTCGCTGGCGAAAATATTCAGCAAAATTTCAGAGTCTGAAGTGGTATTGATGTGGCGGCGCTTTTCTTCAAACAGCTTTTTACGCAGCTCATGCGCATTGGTCAGGTTGCCATTATGGGCAAGCGTGATGCCATACGGTGAGTTGACGTAAAAAGGTTGAGCTTCGGAGGCGCTGGAGCTGCCAGCCGTTGGGTAACGCACATGACCGATGCCCATATTGCCCTGCAAACGCTGCATATGGCGCGCTTCAAAAATATCGCTCACCATTCCGTTTGCTTTACGCAAGCGGAAGCAGTTGTTGGCATCAATGGTGATGATGCCTGCGGCATCCTGACCACGATGCTGGAGCACCGTTAACGCGTCATAAATCGACTGGTTTACCGGCATAACACCGGCGATACCGACAATACCGCACATACGTCTTTTCCTCGTTCAGCAACAACCCAAAGTTTATACTTTGGGCAAGAAACTTGACGAGCTTTGCAGATAGTCAAAGAACCATCTGATGATGAAACTGAACTGCGGGATCAGCTGCGACTTGCTCCAGTCTTCACTTTTCGACAGACCGGTAAAGGTATCGAGAAAGAACAGTATGGCGGCGACGATCAGCGCTCCTCGCAGAGCACCAAAGCAGATCCCCAACACCCTGTCGGTACCCGACAGGCCTGTTTTCTCTACCAGTTGGCCTATCACAAAGTTAACGATAGCGCCGACGATAAGTGTCGCGATAAACAGTATCGCGATAGCAATCCCATTTCGAACGAGTTCGTCTTCAAAGCCCGTAAACCAGACAGACAGGTAAGTGTAGTAATGGCTGGCGACAAAGAAAGCACAACCCCAAGTCACCAACGATAATGCTTCACGAACAAAGCCACGGATCAGGCTAACCAGACAGGAAAAACCAATCACCGCGATAATGGCGTAATCAATCCAGACCATAAGTGTCCCACGATTTAACGCCCTGTCGTCCTGTTCGGGGCGCATTCTAACAGAAAAAGAAAACGTTTGCGTAGGGATTTCCTTTCCACGCGTAAATAAAAATGGCGCTGAAAAAATCTTCAACGCCATACCGTTTTATGCCTCTTCGGGCACTGCCGGATAGCGGTAAAAACGCCCTATCCGGCCTGAATTAAGAGCAGCGCCGTGAACAGCGCAATCCCTTAATTAGGGGTGTACCCCATCACTACGCCACTCAGACCGGAGATCTTCTGCAGCTCGCCCAGCGAGTTCTTCAGCTTATCTTTGGAGGCGTCAGGTCCTACGAGAATACGGGTTATTTTACCCTGCACCGGCGTTGACGGGGAAGTATATACCCGGAAGCCCGCGCCACGAAGTTTACCCACGATCTCATTGACCTTATCCGCATTTTTCAGCGCACCGAGCTGTACAACGTACGCTTTGCCGGTTGGCGCTGGCGGTTCCACCGCGGCCGGTTTCGGCGCTGGAGCCGGTGCTGGCGTCGGAGCGACGGCAACCGGCTGCGGCTTCGGTTTGAGTTTCGGCTGTTCTACAGGCGCGGGGACAGGATCTAACTCCGCGCTGTTTGCCGTCGTCAAACGTGACGGATCCAACGATGGCGCGGCAGCATCGCCCGCGCGCACCTCTTCTGCCGCCCCTTCCGGCGGCTGCGTCGGCAGCGCCTGCGTTGCTGCAGGCATCATGTCTGGTTCATCGCGATCGCCGGGTTTCGGCACCAGCGGGATCGCCGCAAACTCATCCTGATAATGCTTTTTCTGCCCGTCAAGCAGCCCGGGGAGCACAATCACCCCCAGCGCGACCAGCACAATTGTGCCGACTAATCGATTCTGAAACTTACTCGCCACCGCTTCTCCCCACGTCTATCACTTCCATGACATGTGCGACAGTGTGAAACGATCCACACACCAACACGGTATCTTCTGGCTTCGCCTCAGCTAGCGCCGCAGACCATGCCTGCGCCACGCTGTCATAGGCGTAGCCTTTGCCCAGATGCTCCAGCAGTTGTTCTGCAGTAGCACCACGCGGCCCTTCCAGGGGCGCACAGTACCAGGCGTCAACCACGCTTTTTAACCAGGCTAACGTACCGGCAATATCTTTATCATGTAGCATACCGATAACCGCAAGTACACGCCCGCTTTTCACTAACTTTTTCAGACGGCCGGTCAGATACTCCGCCGCATGCGGGTTATGGGCAACATCAAAAATCACCCGCGGCGACTCGCTCACAATCTGGAAGCGCCCCGGTAAAATCGCCTGTTCAATACCGTCACGAATGGCCTGCTCGCTGACGTTAAGCCCGCTTGCGCGCAGTGCTGCCAGTGCGGTAGCGGCGTTAGGTTGCGGGACCTGCGGCAACGGCAGGTGCGCCAACGTGCCGTGATCGTCCGTAAAGGACCAGTCGTTCTCCGTGACCGCATAGCGCCAGTCCACGCCGCAGCGTTGCAAAATCGCCCCGCTCTCTTGCGCAACATCGGCAATGGTGTAAGGCATTTCCGGCTCGCCGACGATAGCCGGTTTCTCTGCACGGAAAATTCCCGCCTTCTCACGACCAATGCTTTCGCGATCCGGGCCCAGCCAGTCAGTATGGTCAAGCGCAATGCTGGTGACCACCGCAACATCGGCATCCACGATATTGGTCGCGTCAAGGCGACCGCCTAACCCAACTTCCAGGATGACGACATCCAGTTGGGCCTGTTTAAACAACCAGAGCGCCGATAACGTACCGTATTCAAAGTAGGTCAGGGAAATGTCGCCACGCGCATCTTCAATCTCAGCAAACGAGGCTGTATGCGCTGATTCCGGCAGTTCACGTCCCTGCACGCGTACGCGTTCCGTGTAGCGCACCAGATGCGGCGAACTGTAAACGCCAACTTTATAACCTGCTGCGGTCAGCACAGATTCCAGCGTACGGCAGGTTGTGCCTTTCCCGTTGGTTCCCGCCACCGTAAAAACAAATGGCGCGGGTTTCAACACACCCAGTTTGCGCGCCACCTGACTTACGCGTTCCAGGCCGAGATCGATGGTTTTACTGTGCAGGTTTTCCAGATAAGAAAGCCACGATGCCAGGGGCGACGCGGCTTGAGGAATACGTTTATTGTCCATGATGGCTGTAGATTCTTTACGTTGAGAAAAGCAAAAGGGCAGCACCAACCGGCCTGCCCTTTTTTACACGTTGTTTTTCACGTTGCAGATGCGTTGGCTGTGCTCGCTCACCCGAATCACTTACCTGTGTAAGCTCATCGGGATCTACTCTCTTATCGCCTGCCTGCAACCCGAAACCCATAGAGTAAACTATCAGGCCTCTGATTCCTGATCGGGAACCGGAGGTACCACCTCGCCTTCACGCGGCTCATCCGGATTCGGCGTAGGAAGATTCATCAGCTTCGCCAGAATGCTTGCCAGTTTCAGGCGCATTTCAGGACGGCGGACGATCATATCGATAGCGCCTTTTTCAATCAGGAACTCGCTACGCTGGAATCCCGGCGGCAGTTTCTCACGTACGGTTTGCTCGATAACACGCGGACCAGCAAAGCCGATCAGTGCTTTCGGTTCTGCAATGTTGAGATCGCCCAGCATCGCGAAGCTAGCAGAAACACCGCCCATTGTTGGGTCGGTCAGTACAGAAATATACGGTAAACCGCGTTCCTGCATTTTCGCCAGCGCAGCAGAGGTTTTCGCCATCTGCATCAGAGACATCAGCGCTTCCTGCATACGCGCCCCGCCAGAAGCGGAGAAGCAGATCAGCGGACAGTTATCTTCCAGCGCCTGCTCAACGGCACGGACAAAACGCGCGCCGACCACAGAGCCCATGGAGCCGCCCATAAACGCGAACTCGAATGCAGCAGCAACGACCGGCATACCGTGCAGCGTGCCTTTCATTACCACCAGCGCATCTTTCTCGCCAGTTTCTTTCTGCGCAGAAGCCAGTCTGTCTTTGTACTTTTTGGAGTCACGAAACTTCAGCACATCTTTCGGCTCAAGCTCGCTACCCAGTTCCACAAGAGAACCTTCATCTAACAGGCTATGCAGGCGATTGCGCGCCGACATGCGCATATGATGGTCACACTTCGGACAGACCTCAAGATTACGTTCCAGCTCAGCACGGTATAAAACCTGACCGCAGCTATCACACTTGGTCCACACCCCTTCAGGAATGCTTGCCTTGCGGGTGGGAGTAATGTTGCTTTTAATTCGTTCAATCCAGCTCATTGGTGACCTTTCTGCCTGAACCCTAGTCAGCTTTGTTATAAGGGGCGCATAATGCCATTTTTGCCCCTAACAGACCATGAATGTTGCACATTAAAACATAACAGCCCGAAACTTTGGATAAAAAAGTGGTCGAACCGCTGAGTTACTTTCTATTTTGCAGCCCGTGACGCAGCGCGTTTATGGCGAATCACTTCAATTATGCCCGGCAATACGGAAAGGACGATGATCGCCACAATCAGTAATTTCAGGTTTTCCTGAACGATCGGCAGATCGCCGAACAGATAGCCTGCATAGGTGAACAGCAATACCCACAGCAGCGCGCCTGCGACGTTATACATCGCAAAATGACGGTAGGACATGTGCCCCATACCGGCAACAAACGGTGCAAATGTACGCACAATAGGTACGAAACGCGCGAGGATAATCGTTTTGCCGCCATGACGCTCGTAGAACGCATGGGTTTTATCCAGGTAACTGCGACGGAAAATTTTAGAGTTCGGGTTACTGAAGAGTTTTTCACCGAACAAACGGCCAATCGTGTAGTTCACCGCATCGCCGATAATCGCCGCCACAATCATCAACATCACCATCAGATGAACATTGAGATCGTTAGTTGGCAGCGCAGAAAGCGCGCCAGCGACAAACAGCAGCGAGTCTCCCGGCAGGAACGGCGTCACCACCAGCCCGGTTTCGCAGAACAGGATCAGAAACAGAATCGCGTATACCCAGATACCGTATTCCGCAACCAGCTCCGCCAGATGCACATCAATGTGCAGGATAAAATCGATAAGAAAGTAAATCAGGTCCATAGTTTTGCCTTTATACGACTCAAATTAGTCCGCCAGAAATAGCGGGCCCATAGGCGGTTTTGGCAGGTCGAACCGTTCCGGGTAATCTACTGCAACCAGATACAATCCTTCCGCTTTCGCCGTTGCCGCTGCCAGCGTTCTGTCCTTCGCCGCTAGCAGTTCTGCTATCCAGCTCTCCGGCTGGTTGTTGGCGCCTACTTCCATCAGGCTGCCGACAATATTCCTGACCATATGATGTACAAAGGCATTTGCTTTAATATCCACCACCACATATGCACCAAAACGTTCTACGTTAATGTGCATCACGTTACGCCACGGTGTGCGCGACTGACACTGCACCGCCCGAAACGAAGTAAAATCATTTTCGCCAATCAAACACTGGGCCGCACGATGCATACGCTCAGCGTCCAGCGGTTCATAGTAATGGGTTACCCCTTTACCTAAAACCGCAGGGCGCAACCGATGATTGTAGATGATGTAGCGATAACGGCGAGCCGTGGCGCTAAATCGGGCATGGAAATCATCGGGTACAGCTTTCACCCAGCGCACAGCAATGTCACCAGGTAAATTCGCATTTACCCCCAGTGTCCAGGCTGCATCTTTACGCTGGGCAGTCGTTTCAAAGTGCACGACCTGCCCTGTGCCATGAACGCCCGCATCCGTGCGTCCCGCACAAAAGACAGTGATGCGTTCATTCGCCACCTGAGAGAGCGCTTTTTCCAGTTTTTCCTGAACGCTACGCACTTCGTTCTGGCGCTGCCAGCCATAATATTTGCTGCCGTCATACTCTATGCCCAGCGCAATTTTATGGGTTGACGGCTGTTGCAGGTCAGACATTAGTACAGGTACTCCTGCACCAGTTTTTCCGCAATTTTCACCGCCATCAACGCACCGCCAAAGCGTACGTTGTCTGCCACAGACCAGAACTGAACCTGTTCCGGCATCCCATAATCGTTATGCACACAGCCAACTGAAAGGTGCGGAGTACCTGACGCATCGCCAACCTGCGTTGGGATATAGGTCTCTTCTGACAACACTACGTCCTCACCGCGTGAAAACGCATCGCGTGCTTCTTCCGCCGCCAACGGACGCAGAGCTTCAAAATTCACCATCTGTGCGTGGCCATAAAATACCGGCGACTGCACGATGCTGGCGGAGATAAGCAGCCCGTCGTCCTGCATAATTTTGCGCACTTCATCGACGATACGACGCTCTTCGCGTACGCTACCTTCGCGATCCGGCAGCAGCGGCAGCATGTTGAACGCCAGCTGACGACCAAAGAAATCGTCATCGTCAATCGGGATGCCGTTCAGTAGTTTCGCGCTCTGTCCGGCAAGCGCATCTACGGCTTTTTTACCGTGGGCGGAAGCGGAAATAATATTGGTCACCGTAATACGTGACAGCCCGCCGTCATCAATTAGCGGCTTCAGCGCAGACAGCAGTTGGCTGGTCAGGCTGGAAGGGACCGCAATCACATTGCGGTTGCGGTAATCCGCCAGTACGAACGGGTTAACGTCCGGAACCACCAGCGGAACGTCCGGCTCAAGCGCGAACAGGCCACTACTGTCGATAACCAGGCAACCGGCATTGGTCGCTTCTTCCACCCATGCGGCGGTGGCTTCAGCGCCTGCAACAAAAAATGCCAGTTGCGCCTGCGTCCAGTCAAAGTCTACAACGTCCTGAACAAGGACCGATTTACCGTTAAAACGCAGATGCTCACCCGCGCTTTCATTACGCGCCAGCGCATAAATTTCACCGACCGGGAACTGGCGTTCAGCCAGCGTATCGAGCAGGGCTTCGCCTACGGCGCCCGTTGCGCCCAGAATGGCAATATTCCAGCCTTCAGACATGGTGATTTACTCCAGAAATACGTAAGCGTCCCTGTCGCATTATTCGACAGGGAGCATTAAGAAGACATTAATGTGCCGGGTGATAAACAGCGTTAAAACCCAGCTTACACAGCAAGGCAGCAGCCGTTGCGTCGTCACACATCACGTATAAAGACGACCATTCACGGCGCTCAAGATAATTTTTACGCAGCTTATCAAACTCACCCGGAATTCCAGCGACTTTACGCAGCGGCGCATCATCGCGGCGCACATCATACACTAAATGCACCAGCCTTTTCAGCGTTGGCTGATCTAACGGGCCATGCAGAGTGATACGACCAAATTCCGGCGCAGGTAACAGGGTATTGAGCGCAACGTGTTGTTCGCGACCAATAAACTTGCTAAAAGCCTCAAAGACCTGCGTGGTGCCGCGCGCTTTTCCTTCCAGGGTATACCCGGCAATGTGCGCCGTGCCGATATCGGCTTTCTCAAGCAATGCCACATTGAGATCCGGCTCCCCTTCCCAGACATCCAGCACGACGCTCAGCGACTGCCCGGCATTCAATCGGTTCAGCAATGCCGTATTGTCGATGACTGGCCCGCGGCAGGCGTTGATCACAATGGTGCCCGGCTTAAGCCGGCTAATCAGCGCATCATCTGCCAGGTGCAGCGTTTTGTACGGTCCGTCTTTAAACAACGGCGTATGGAAAGTCAACACATCGGCTTGCTCTACCAGTTCGTCCAGCGAGCGAAAATCTCCCTCGTCACCGCGATCGGCTCGCGGCGGATCGCACAGCAGCGTGCGGATCCCCAGTGCTTCCAGACGTGCCTGCAAACGTCCGCCCACATTGCCCACGCCTACGATGCCTACAGTACGATCGCGTAACGCAAACCCGTCGCGCTCCGCCAGCATCAGCAACGCTGAAAAAACATATTCTACGACCGCAATCGCGTTACAGCCGGGCGCTGCGGAAAAGCCGATCTTCGACTGCGCAAGCCAGGCTTCATCCACATGGTCCGTGCCTGCGGTTGCCGTGCCGACAAATTGAACCGGTTTTCCGCTAAGCAGTGATTCATTTACTTTCGTCACCGAGCGCACCATTAAGGCATCCGCATCATCCAGTTCGGCAACGGGAATCGGGCGACCGGGAACCGCTTTGACCTCCCCCAAACGACTGAACAGTTCGCGGGCATAGGGCATATTTTCATCAACGAGGATTTTCACGTCTTTCGCACCTGTTTGAGAACGAGAGTTAACCGGGCAAGTGTGCCATAATCTCGCCGCCAGGCATACTGCGAGACCTGGTCAGCACAGATTTAAGGAACAGAGATGATGCAGCCCATTTCAGGTACACCCGCACGCCCTCCCGGCGAAGGCCAAAATGCCCCTTCTGCTGCGGGTGAACAACCGTTATCCACACAACAACGTACCGTGCTGGAACGACTGATTACCCGTCTGATTTCACTCACCCAACAGCAAAGCGCCGAGGTGTGGGCCGGAATGAAGCACGATCTGGGCGTCAAAAGTGATACGCCGCTGCAATCACGTCACTTTCCTGCCGCGGAGCAAAACCTGAATCAGCGGCTGGGTGTTGCTCAGCAAAATCATGCTAATCGTCAGGTTCTCTCACAGCTCACTGAATTACTGAGTCAGGGAAATAACCGCCAGGCGGTAAGTGATTTTATCCGTCAGCAGTATGGGCAAACGGCGCTCAGCCAGCTCACGCCTGAGCAATTGAAGAACGTGCTCACGCTGCTGCAACAAGGGCAGCTTTCTATACCGCAACCGCAACAGCGCCCGGCCACCGATCGTCCGTTATTACCCGCAGAGCACAATACGCTGAACCAGTTGGTTACCAAACTGGCGGCGGCCACGGGAGAGTCAGGTAAGATGATCTGGCAGTCAATGTTAGAGCTGTCTGGCGTAAAAAGCGGTGAGCTGATCCCCGCCAAACAGTTTACTCATCTGGTCACCTGGCTGCAGGCGCGCCAGACGCTCAGCCTGCAAAGCGCCCCGACGCTACAAACGCTCCAGGCAGCGCTGAAGCTGCCATTAGAGCCGAATGAGCTGACGGCAATAAAAGAGTACGCGCAGCAGACGTATCAGATCCAACCACAAACGATTCTAACCACGGTGCAGGTGCAGGACTTGCTGAATCAAATCTTCCTGCGCCGCGTAGAACGGGAACGCGAGCTAAACGATCCGCGCCATCTTCAACCTATTTACAGCCCGTTCGCGCCGATGATTGAAACGGTTAAATCTCTGTCGGCACGACCGGGACTGCTGTTTGTCGCGTTAATGATCGCATTAGCCATTTTCTGGCTGGTCGCTTAACCTTTGCGCAGCGTAAGCAGCGTCACGACAATCCCCACCACGGCGGATATCGCTCCGGCAAGGAATACCGAGGGATAACCGTACGCGGTGGCCAGCACCCCGGCGACCGGGCCGCTTATGCCGTAGGAGATATCCTGAAACGCGGCGTAACCGCCCAGCGCCGTACCGCGAACCTGCGCGGGCACTCGCTTCACAACCTCTACGCCCAATGCCGGGAAGATAAGCGAACACCCTGCCCCGGTTAATGCCGCCCCGAGCAGCGCAATCCATGCGGATGGGGCCTGCCACAGCAGAATCAGCCCCGCGGTTTCAACCAGTAAGGAGACAACGGCTACCTTCACGCCTCCGAACCGATCCGGCATCCAGCCAAACAGAATGCGCATCAGCACAAACGCCCCGCCAAACGCGGTCAGGGTGAACCCCGCCATCGTCCAGCCGTTGCTGACAAAATAGAGTGAAATAAACGTACCGATCACCGCAAAGCCAACGCCCTGCAGCGCCAGGCCCAGGCCCGGTTTCCAGATAAGCCCTACCACGCTCCATAACGAAGGGCGTTCTCCTGCATGAGCAGGCACTTTGCGAACGGTGCCGTTGAATGCCCATGCCAGCAGCGGTAATACCATTGTCGTTCCCGCCAGCGCCGCAAAGCCAAAGTGGCTATGGATCAGCAAGCCCAGCGGTGCACCGGCGGCCAGCGCACCGTAAATCGCCATCCCGTTCCACGACATCACCTTACCCGAGCGTGTTGGACCGACCAGCCCAAGCCCCCAGGTCAGCGTTCCGGTGAGCAGTTGGCTTTCGCCAAAACCGAGGATCAAACGCCCGACGATTAACAATGCAAATTTTACAGGGACAGAAACAGGCAATAACGCGGCTAACAGCCACGCCGCGCCCGCCAACCCACAGGCAAACATCCCCTGTAGCGCCGAACGTTTGGCGCCATATTGATCAGCTAAGCGCCCGGCGTAGCCGCGCGTTAATACCGTTGCCAGAAACTGTACGCCTACGGCGATACCAACCATGGTGTTGCCATAGCCCAGCTCCTGATGCACAAACAGAGGAATAACGGGCAAAGGTAGACCGACCGTCATATAGGTCAGGAAAACTGCAAAAGCGATACGAAACAGCGAAAAGTTCGCCGAAGGTGTTTTTTCTTGTTGGGTTACAGCTGTCATGCGTTACTCCAAAATGCAGAGTAAGGCGAGGAATGTCCACGCCCCCTCTACCTGACTTTCAGGATTAAGGTGCGTTGGATAACGTTAAACGCTTACGCATTATCAGATAGATAATGTTGAGTGCGAAGTCTGCCTGTGAGCCACTAAATTTGTCAACCCTGAAATCTCACCAGGTTGGTTCACGGTAAAGACGACTTTTCGTCGAATAAAAAAGGAAATACAGCATCAATTCCTTTTGTGCCAAACAGTCCGGTCACCTGCTTGCGCTGCCCCGGCGTCAGCAGTCTGAACATCATATCCCAGATCTCTTTCGGTTCCGCTTCCTGTACGCAACGGCTCTCTAAGGCCAACACCTTTTCAGTTTCTTTCAGGTAAGGACGGACATACAAAGGGAAAATGGAGATATGGAACTCCTCAGCCTTTGATTTAACACGTTTGCGCTTCACGCCCTCTTTGCCTTCACTGTACATGTTTAAACGGGAACGAACCGCAGGCGCGCTTCCTGGAAACCCCGGCAATTCAAGACATTCCTTTACCGTGAACCACTCTTTTGCCATTAGTTTCTTTCCTTTCTGCCTGTGGAATAAAAAATATTTTTTCTTTTGCGCGAAATTTCAGTTTTATTCTGGCAATATTCCAGTGACAAAAAAGAAAGTTACATTCTTTTGTTTCTCTGGTTTATACCCTGAAAAATATCGGCGCCGATAACACATTTCCTTAGGATTACAGAATGGAACACAAAAGCCAAGACTGGCATCGTGCAGATATTAAAAGTGCACTGGAAAAAAAAGGAATCACGCTCAGAGATCTTTCTCGTGCGGCTGGATTATCACCCGATTCACTGCGCAATGTATTTACCCGAAGCTGGCCCAGAGCGGAACAGATCATTGCGCAGGCGCTCGAAACCTCGCCAGACGTGATTTGGCCGTCACGCTATCCACGCCAGCAGCCAGAGGATAAAACAAGTAATACTGAATATTAAATAGATCACTCGTAATTTATCGAGCATATAAATTAATAAATATCCCAGCTTAATATATTGAGAATATTAATAGCACTATTTGCCATTTCCAATTGCGTAAATACTGTTAAAGCATCACGTAATTGCTATTACGTATGTTATTAACAGGAGTCGTTATGAGTTGGGATAAAAAGGTGGCGGTCAATTACGCCAAATCGCACGCGAGTTCACATTCACAAGGGCGCTGTGCGGAATATACCCGCAAAGCTGTTCAGGCAGGCGGCGTTACTCTTGGGCGCACTTACCATGCCAAAGATTATGGTCCGATGCTGAAAAACGCCGGTTTCAGCGCCATTGGCGCGCTTGAAGAGCCGCGCGAAGGGGATGTCATCATCATTCAACCTTATGCTAATGGAAACCCGAGCGGTCACATGGCGATATATGACGGTCATGACTGGTATTCCGACTTCAAACAGCGAGACATGTGGGCCGGTCCAGGTTATCGGACCGCAAAGCCGTCATACACCATTTACAGGAAGAAGTAATGAAAGCCTTTCCACTGATTGTTCTCATCCTGCTGATTTGTGGCTGTACCCCTTCTCACCGTGACAGTACGCAGGATGTGAAACAGTTCTATCTTTCGTGGATGAAGAACTACACTCAGGATCCGGATGCGCCCCGCGAAACATCAGCATTACTGCAACGCTATGTCGCCAAAGAGGTTATCGGGCGTCTGGCGCTAATTGATACGCTTTATGAGCAGGAGATCGTGCAAGCGGACTACTTTATGTATGTGCAGGATTACGCACCGGCATGGATCCCGCTGTTGCGGGTTGGACAGGCGCAGCCATTCCTCGGCGGTGAAAAACTGAACCTGCAGTTAGGCACTGAGTCAGCCCCTATTCAACTGGAGGTATATACCCGTTGGGAGGAAGGACGGTGGAAAATTTATCGTGTCCGGGACGCGGGTCGTCATTACGAGCAGCCCATTTACAATGCCGGAGAGATTACGCGAGCCAGAGCATGGTCCGCTGAGATCGCGCCGGAATACGAAAAAATGCCGAAGTAAACACGGTAAAAAGGGAGCCTGTCGGCTCCCTTTTTTCGTATTCAATCTTAGACTTACGCCTTCAGCTTACGCATAACCAGCGTAGCGTTGGTGCCGCCAAAGCCGAAGCTGTTGGACATCACGGTGGTCAGCGCCTGCTCGGTCGGTTTGGTCACGATGTTCAGACCTGCCGCCTGCTCATCCAGCTCTTCAATGTTGATGCTTGGCGCGATAAAGCCATGTTCCAGCATCAGCAGAGAGTAGATAGCTTCCTGCACGCCAGCCGCGCCCAGTGAATGACCTGTCATCGCTTTGGTTGCGGAGATTGCCGGGCTGTTGTTGCCAAACACTTCGCGGATTGCGCCCAGTTCTTTCACGTCGCCTACCGGAGTTGAGGTACCGTGAGAGTTCAGGTAGTCGATCGGCGTGTCTACACCGTGCATCGCCATCTGCATGCAACGTACTGCGCCTTCGCCAGACGGAGCAACCATGTCTGCGCCATCGGACGTTGCGCCGTAACCGACGATTTCCGCATAGATGTGCGCGCCACGTGCCAGAGCGTGCTCCAGTTCTTCAACCACGACCATACCGCCGCCGCCAGCAATAACGAAACCGTCGCGGTTTGCGTCATAGGTACGGGAAGCTTTTGACGGATCGTCGTTGTATTTGGTAGACAACGCGCCCATTGCATCGAATTCACACGCCATTTCCCAGCACAGCTCTTCGCCGCCGCCAGCAAAAACGATATCCTGTTTGCCCAACTGAATTTGTTCTACCGCGTTGCCGATACAGTGCGCAGATGTCGCACAGGCAGAACTGATGGAGTAGTTTACGCCGTGGATTTTGAACGGCGTTGCGAGGCAGGCAGAAACGCCGGACGCCATCGCTTTGGTGACCACATACGGGCCAACCGCTTTCAGACCACGTGGGCTACGCATTGCGTCAGCGCCGAACACCTGAAAACGTGGGGAGCCGCCGCCGGAACCTGCAATCAGGCCAACGCGCGGGTTGTTCTGGTAATCTTCTGCAGCCAGGCCGGCATCAGCCACTGCCTGCTCCATTGATAGGAATGCATAGACGGATGCGTCGCTCATGAAGCGCACTACTTTGCGGTCAATGAGGCCAGTGGTATCCAGTTTTACGTTGCCCCAAACGTGGCTACGCATGCCGGAGTCCTTCAGCTCCTGAGAGAAAGTGATCCCTGAACGTCCTTCACGCAGAGATGCCAGGACTTCCTGCTGGTTATTACCGATGCTGGAAACGATGCCCAAGCCAGTAATCACTGCACGTTTCATTCAATACCTCTGTAAGTCGCACTATTTTAAAGTTTCGAGTGGCACAATAGCGTACACTTGTACGCCGAACAAGTCCGATCAGCCATTTTATGTGGAAATTTGCGCAGCCAGGCACTCATCGCTAAGATCGGGGCACAGCCTGTCAGACGAGTAACTTACGTGAAACAATACGCTATACAACCTGCCAACCTTGAATTCAACGCTGAGGGTACACCTGTTTCCCGAGATTTTGACGATGTCTATTTTTCTAATGATAACGGGCTGGAAGAGACACGTTACGTCTTTCTCGGCGGTAACCATCTCGCACAACGATTCCCTGCGCATTCACGTCCTCTCTTCGTGGTGGCAGAAAGCGGGTTTGGCACCGGACTTAACTTCCTCACGCTCTGGCAGGCATTTGCCGATTTTCGCGATACCCACCCTGAAGCTACCCTGGAAAGATTACATTTCATCAGCTTTGAAAAATATCCGCTGACGCGTGAAGATCTCACCTTAGCCCACCAGCACTGGCCAGAACTTGCCCCGTGGGCCACGGCACTGCAAGAACAATGGCCGCTGCCGCTGGCGGGATGTCATCGCCTGCTGCTTGATGATGGGCGCGTCACGCTGGATCTGTGGTTTGGCGATATAAACGAACTGACCAGTACGCTGGATGACTCTCTGAATCAAAAGGTGGACGCCTGGTTCCTGGACGGTTTCGCACCGGCAAAAAACCCGGATATGTGGACGCCAACGCTGTTTAACGCGATGGCTCGACTGGCTCGTCCCGGCGGGACGCTGGCAACCTTTACATCGGCAGGCTTTGTACGTCGGGGGTTGCAGGAAGCCGGATTTACAATGCAAAAATGCAAAGGCTTTGGGCGCAAACGCGAAATGCTCTGTGGCGTGATGGAACAGACTCAGGCGCTCACGTCCTCGGCGCCATGGTTTGCGCGTACGGGAACAGATAAGCGCGAAGCCGCTATTATTGGTGGAGGAATTGCCAGCGCATTGCTGTCACTGGCGTTATTGCGCCGCGGCTGGCAGGTCACACTATATTGCGCCGACGATAAACCTGCCGGGGGCGCATCCGGTAATCGCCAGGGGGCGCTCTACCCCCTACTTAGCAAACATGACGCAGCCATTAATCTCTTTTTCCCCACTGCGTTTACCTTCGCCCGTCGACTGTATGACGTCCTCCCCGTTGAGTTCGCGCATGACTGGTGCGGCGTGACGCAACTCGCGTGGGATGAAAAAAGCCAGCAAAAAATCACCCAGATGCTGTCCCTTGAACTGCCCGCTGCGCTCGCCGTCGGGGTTGACGCACAGCAGGTTTTACAAACGACAGGGGTGGAAACCGGATGCGGCGGGATTCAGTATCCGGCCGGAGGATGGCTGTACCCGGCGCAGTTAACCGCCGCGGTACTGGACTATGCAACAACCCTGGGATTACGCACCCGCTACCACCATACGCTGTCCTCACTGACTCGCCAGACAGCAAACTGGCAATTGCAGTTTTCCAGTGGAGAAACCGCCTCTCACGCAGCAGTCGTTCTGGCTAACGGTCATCGCATTAGCGGCTTTGAGCAAACGCAGCCGCTACCGGTGTACTCCGTGGGCGGTCAGGTGAGTCATATTCCCACCACACCTGCACTTTCAGCGTTACGTCAGGTGCTGTGCTATGACGGCTACCTCACGCCGCACAACCCGCAAAATCAGCAGCACTGCATTGGCGCCAGCTATCATCGTGGGAGTGAAGAGACAGCGTATCGCGAGGACGATCAGCAACAAAACCGTCAACGCTTAATCGACTGCTTCCCGAACGCTATGTGGGCAAAAGAGGTAGACGTTAGTGACAATGCCGCCCGCTGCGGGGTGCGCTGCGCCACGCGCGATCACATGCCAATGGTCGGCAACGTCGCGGACTATGACGCCACGCTCAGCCAGTACACCACACTTGCTGCAGACAAAGAGCACGCCGTAAGCGCGCCGGTTTATTCCGATTTATTTATGCTGGGCGCGCTGGGATCGCGCGGGCTGTGTACTGCCCCGCTGTGTGCAGAAATTCTGGCTTCGCAAATGAGCAATGAACCGATTCCCATGGATGCCAGCACGCTGGCGGCGCTAAATCCAAATCGTCTGTGGGTCAGGAAGTTATTGAAGGGTAAAGCGGTGAAATAAAAGGATGGCCTGATGACGCTACGCTTATCAGGCCTACAAACACCCCAACAAGGTAGGCCGGATAAGACACCAGAGCGTCGCCATCCGGCACAATTTACCGCAATTATTGTGCAGTAGCCTTCTGGAACAGAGTGTCCCACATTTCTTTCACTAACGCCTGGTCACGCGGCGATAGTTCGCCTGCGCTGATGGCTTTTTCCAGGCTGCTGGTCACATTGGCGTACAATGCCTCAGCGGAATGGTCCTCGCCAGCGTCCAGTTCGGCCACGGCCAGCGTCAGGTGTCCACGCAAATAGCCACTGGCAAACAACTCATCATCGCTGGCGTGCTCTACCATATCGTCGATTAATGCCAGAATGCGTGATTCAAACTCCGCGATCATCTTCTTTCCTCATTGTAAACGTGGCAGCGACTTCAGTTGAGCGCTTCGGGCCACGGGAATAGTTCCGCCTTAAGTTCAGGCGTGTGATAATAATTCTGTAACGCGTTAATGAAGCGCGCCGGACGTTCAGGGATCCCCTTTTCCAGGTACTCCATCACCTGAGCATGGACACGGCGCTGGAATACCACGCGATCCGGTTCAAAGTCCCCTTCAAGGTTGTCGCAACTGACGTTAAACGGGTAGCCCGCCGCCATGCAAAACAGCCAGTCAAACGCCTGCGGCTTCACTTCCACATCTTCAAACTGGCATTGCGTCTTCGCGTCGCGTCCATCCGGACAGTACCAGTAACCGAAGTCGACCAGTTCACGCCGCGCCTTACCGGCGATGCACCAGTGTGAAATTTCGTGTAACGCGCTGGCGTAATAGCCATGCGCAAAAACGATACGGTGATACGGTAATTCCGCATCCGCAGGAAGATAGATCGGTTCGTCATCGCCTTTAATCAGACGGGTATTAAATTCATCGGCAAAGCAGCCGTTAAAAATCTCAATTAACTGTTCGTAGTGATGGGTATTATTCATTAGTTCATCCCCAGCCAGTGGAGAATCTCCTGTCCATGATTATCATAAAGTAGCTTGGCGCTCATCACGGCGGAGACAATGACGATCATTGGCCGAATGAGTTTTTGTCCTTTACTGAGCACCAGCCGTGAACCCATCCGTGCGCCAATAAACTGGCCAATGAGCATCACAAATCCGGTCGCCCAAATCACTTTGCCGCCGAGGGCAAACAGCAACAGCCCGCCGATATTCGATGTGGCATTTAATACTTTGGCGTGGGCCGTCGATTTCGCCAGGTTGTAGCCGCACAGCATGACAAAGGCCAGCGCGTAGAACGACCCCGCAGCCGGACCAAAAAAGCCATCGTAAAAGCCGACGCAGCCCCCGGCCACCAGCGCGAAAGGCAACCCATGCAACCGACGCTGTCGGTCCTCCTCCCCCACTTTCGGCATCAACAGAAAGTAAAGGCCAATACAGATAACCAGAACCGGCAGGATCTGGCGCAGAATATCTGACTGCACGTGCTGAACCAACAGCGCGCCGCTCATTGAGCCGATAAAAGTCATGAAGATATTGAGCTTCTGATCCGCCAGATTAACCACGCCCCGGCGAATAAAATAGAGGGAGGAAGAGATAGATCCTCCGCAGGCCTGTAGCTTATTGGTGGCCAGCGCTTGCGCGGGTGGCATCCCGGCCGCCATCAATGCCGGGATAGTGAGTAAACCACCGCCTCCGGCCAGAGAATCAATAAAACCTGCCAGCATCGCCACGAAAAAAAGCACACCTAACAGCAGTGGCGACACCATAAACAGAGAGGCGAAATGATCCATTAGAGTACATGCTCGTCCAGTAGCGCCTGGCAGGAAGGCGGCAACGGCGGCGGTGTCTTCTTCTCAGGCTTGGTGGTTCCAGGTTTCGGAGGTTCGAACCAGCTTTGCAGCTCCGCGCCGCAGCCGTCACCCGGTGGTGGTAACGGTTGATCTTCGCACTCAAGACTGTCGGCAGGACAACGCAACCGTACGTGCATATGCGCACGATGCTGGAACCATGGCCGCACTTTACGCAACCAGTCCCTGTCGGTCCCTGCATCCAGACAAAGTTGCTGCTTAATCGCCGGATTCACGAAAATACGCGTGACTTCATTATCTTTTGCCGCCAGCCTGATAAGGCTGAAAATCTCCGGCTTCCAGAGTGACGGCACGACACGTTTGCCATCCTGTGAGACCAGATCTAACGCCTGCGGCCGCAGCAGTTGCGACTGAGTCCAGCGGGTTTTCGGCAATTGCAGGAAAATATCTACATCCAGTCCCGTCTGGTGGCTGGCGTGACCGCCATTGAATCGCCCACCGGCCGGCATGCCCATATCGCCGATTAACACCGTACCCAGCCCCAGATTGTTGGCCTGATTACTCAGACGCTGGATAAACATCACCAGATCCGGATGGCCAAAGTAACGGCGCTGATCGGTGCGCATCACCTGATAGTGTTCTGACTGTACAGGCAGCGTATCTGCGCCAACAATACAGCCATTGGAGAACGCGCCGATAGACTGCGCGCTGCCTGCAACCGGATGGGTAATTTTCTGCCAGGGCGTCGCCGCCAGACAGGCGGTGCTGGCAAACAGAGCCAGCGCCGCAAGTGCCGTTTTTTTCATCTCTTACCAGCGTGGAATATCGGTCTTCACGTCCGCATTTTGCGCCCGCTGACGCAGCAGGTGATCCATCAACACGATTGCCAGCATCGCTTCGGCGATTGGCACGGCGCGGATCCCAACACACGGATCGTGACGACCTTTGGTGATCATTTCGACTTCTTCACCAAAGCGATTAATAGTGCGCCCTGGAACGGTAATACTGGAGGTCGGTTTCAGCGCCATATGAGCAATGATTTGTTGCCCACTGCTGATCCCACCAAGAATGCCGCCCGCATGATTACTCTGGAAACCTTCTTTGGTGATTTCATCACGGTTCTGGCTGCCGCGCAGTGCAACAACGTCAAAACCGTCGCCAATCTCAACACCTTTAACGGCGTTAATGCTCATCAGCGCGTGAGCGATATCAGCATCCAGGCGGTCAAATACAGGTTCGCCGAGACCCGCTGGTACGCCGCTTGCAACCACGGTCACCTTCGCTCCGATGGAGTCGCCCTCTTTCTTCAGCCCACGCATCAGTTCGTCCAGCGCCTCGAGTTTATCCGGATCTGGACAAAAGAACGGGTTAAGTTCCACCTGGGACCAGTCTTTGATCTCCAGCGGAATATCACCCATCTGCGTCAGACAGCCGCGAATTTCAACGCCGAACTTTTCCGCCAGATATTTTTTGGCAATCGCTCCGGCCGCAACGCGCATCGCCGTTTCACGTGCGGATGAGCGTCCGCCGCCACGGTAGTCACGCAGGCCATATTTCTGCTCATAGGTATAGTCGGCGTGTCCTGGACGAAAAACGTCCTTAATCGCGCCGTAATCCTGTGAACGCTGATCGGTATTTTCGATCAACAGGCCAATGCTGGTGCCGGTGGTAACGCCCTCGAACACACCGGAGAGGATTTTCACCTGATCCGGCTCACGACGCTGCGTAGTGTAGCGCGATGTGCCCGGACGGCGTCTGTCGAGATCGTGCTGCAGGTCAGCTTCTGTCAGAGAAATGCCCGGCGGAACACCATCGACAATACAACCGAGCGCCAGCCCGTGTGATTCACCGAAAGTGGTTACGCGAAAGAGTTGCCCAATTGTGTTTCCTGCCATCACGGCTCCGTTATGAGTGTTGTGTATGTGCGCGTGTATTTAGTCTTTATAAATGCTGAAGTGCTCGCGAGCAGCAACTAACTGCTCTTTGGTCAGCATGAATACACCTTCACCGCCGTTGTCGAACTCCAGCCAGGTGAACGGTACATCCGGGTATTGCTCTATCAGATGTACCATGCTGTTTCCGACTTCACAAATCAGAATACCGTTATCTGACAGGTAGTCCGGAGCGTTACCCAGAATGCGGCGGGTAAGTTTCAGTCCATCACTGCCAGACGCCAGACCCAGCTCAGGTTCATGACGATATTCGTTTGGCAGATCGGACATATCTTCCGCATCGACATACGGCGGATTGGTCACAATCAGGTCATACTGGACTTTCAGCAGATCGCGGAACAGATCGGAACGGATCGGCGTAACATGATGGATCAGGCCGTGCTCTTCAATATTGTGTTCGGTCACCGCCAGCGCGTCGGTGGAAATATCCACCGCATCCACTTCGGCCTCCGGGAAAGCATAGGCGCAGGCAATGGCAATACAGCCGCTGCCGGTACACATATCCAGGATATGCTGTGGCTGCTCATTAATAAGGCCCGCAAAGCGGTTATTAATAAGCTCGCCAATCGGCGAACGTGGCACCAGCACGCGTTCATCAACATAAAACTCATGCCCGCAGAACCAGGCTTTGTTGGTCAAATAAGCGACCGGAATGCGCTCGTTGACGCGGCGAATCACGCGTTCAACAATGCGATGGCGCTCGCTGGAAGTCAGACGCGCGGTACGCATATCTTCTGGAATATCCAGCGGCAGATAAAGTGACGGCAGCACCAGCTGTACGGCCTCGTCCCATGGGTTATCCGTGCCATGGCCATACCAGATGTTCGCCGCGCTAAAACGGCTGACCGCCCAACGCAACATGTCCTGAATGGTATGCAGTTCACTCACTGCTTCATCGACGAAAATTTTATCCACGTATTCCTCCAGGGCATGCTCGTATTAATTTCGGCGGCTAGTTTGCCACGAAGACGGCGATAAATCAGCATTCACACAGGGCCTGAGCGCGAAAATTGCGTTTTAAGCGATCGGATGCCCGCCGAGTCGGGTTAAACTAACGAAAAATAAAAGATGAGACTCTCGAATGAAAAAGAAAACATCGCTCAGCGAGGAGGATCAGACGCTGTTTCGCCAGCTGATGACCGGCACGCGTAAAATTAAACAGGACACCATTGTTCACCGACCGCTACGTAAAAAAATTACCGAGGTTCCGGTTAAAAGGCTGCTGCAGGAACAAGCTGATGCCAGTCACTATTTCTCGGACGAGTTTCAGCCGCTGCTGAATACGGACGGCCCGGTAAGATATCTGCGTGCCGACGTCAGCCATTTCGAACTGAAGAAAATGCGCCGTGGCGATTACTCCCCGGAGCTGTTTCTCGATCTGCACGGGCTGACCCAGCAGCAGGCCAAACAGGAGTTAGGCGCGCTGATTGCCGCCTGTCGTCGTGAGCATGTGTTTTGCGCCTGCGTGATGCATGGCCACGGAAAACATATTCTTAAGCAGCAAACGCCGCTCTGGCTGGCGCAGCATCCGCACGTGATGGCCTTTCATCAAGCGCCAAAAGAGTACGGTGGCGACGCCGCGCTGCTGCTGCTGATTGAAGTGGAAGAGTGGCAACCACCCGAACTTCCCTGATGCAGAAAAACAGAAAGAGCCGCATTTGCGGCTCTTTGATTTTCCGGATGACGGCTGTGCCTTATCCGATTCCAGGCTTTTTAAATCGCTTTTGCCATTTTCAGGTTACACGGGCTCATCTGCCAGTTAAAAGTACCCTTCCCGCTCTCATCAAGCGTTACGCTGGCAATCGCTGATGTGGTAAACATCGGCGGTGTTTCGCCTGGGCAAAGTTCAGACACCAGATACCCCACTAAAGGTAAGTGAGAGATGACCAGCGCCGTGGCGATACCTTCATTGGCCAGAGCCTGTAAATAGGCGCTGACCAGACCGACATCGCCGCAGGGAGTCAGCTCCGGCAAAACATCCACACCGGTTGGCAGGTTCATACACTCCCCCACCACATCCAGCGTTTGTTCGGCTCGTAGGAACGGGCTCACCAGAACACGTTCGATATCCACTTTTTGACCTTTCAGCCAGTTCGCCATCAGGCGAGATTCGTCACAACCACAGGAGGTTAAGGGACGAACCGAATCACTGGCGGCATCGAGGGCTGCGTCGCCGTGACGCATGATAAAAACTTGCATATTGCACCGCTTTTGTTAACCAGAATCACCGACACCTTTATCCACAGCCCCTATTGACCGTGGTAACGATGTGGTGGCCGGCATTGTGCCTTATCCATTCACCGAATGAAACGCTGTTTTTTACCTCAACGGCGTAAGTATAGTCAATCTCTGTTTACATTTTGAGCGCGACCCATACATTCAGTGCGGATTCATCCTACCTTTGACCTCATGAATTCAGGTCAGTTTCCCCATTACTCCAGAATCT
Organism: Citrobacter sp. S46_ASV_140; assembly: GCF_018919545.1. NCBI lineage: Bacteria > Pseudomonadati > Pseudomonadota > Gammaproteobacteria > Enterobacterales > Enterobacteriaceae > Citrobacter > Citrobacter sp. S46_ASV_140. The sequence goes on along the minus strand of NZ_JAHLRC010000010.1, from coordinate 39,658 downwards.
TTCACCACGTTCCGCCATCTGCAATAACTGCTCACACGGCATAAACCGCGAGCCGTATTGCGTGGTCAGTCGTTGCAGAGCAGCAACCACTTCACCCGCGCCGAGCGAATCCAAATACCGGAACGGGCCGCCGAGGAAGGGCGGAAAACCAATACCAAATACAGCGCCGATATCGCCATCACGCGCGCTGCGGATAATCTTCTCATCGAAACAGCGTGCTGCTTCATTGAGCATTAACATGACGCACCGCTCGGCGATCTGCGCGGCGGTGAGTCGGCCCTGCCCCTGGACGCCAATAAGCGTATAAATTGCAGGGTCGACCTGTTTTTTGCTTTTACGCCCTTTCGCTCCATAAAGATAGAAACCACGACCATTTTTTCTACCTTTGCGATCGTCATTCAAAATTGAAGCAACAATATTTGCAGGCGCGCTAAAACGTTCTCCATATGCAGCCTCAAGCACTGGTATAATTTTAGTGCCCGTATCAATTCCGACCTCATCCAAAAGTTGGATTGGCCCGACCGGAAAACCAAACTTAACCAGCGCGGCGTCAATGGCTTCAACCCGCTCGCCTTCGGTCAGCATACGAATAGCTTCGTTAATGTATGGCGCTAAAATGCGGTTAACATAAAATCCGGCCTTATCTCTGACCACTATCGGCGTTTTGCCCTGCTTTTTCGCCAGTTTAACGGTTGTGGCAATTGTCTGCTCAGAGGTCGTGGCATGCGGGATAACCTCGACCAGCGGCATTTTTTCCACCGGGCTAAAGAAGTGCAAACCAATTACTTGTTGTGGCCTGGCAGCGTTCGCCGCAATATCGCCAATCGGCAAAGATGAGGTGTTAGAGGCAAAAATGGTATGAGATGCGCAATTTTGCTCAACTTCTGCCACCATCTGTTGTTTTAACGCCAGATCTTCAAATACGGCTTCAATAACCAGGTCGCGATGAGCGAAGCCACGGTAATCGGTTGATCCCGAAATCAGCGCCAGCTGTTTATCACGCTCGCTGGGTTTGATATGACGGCGGCGAACCTTCGTTTCAAGCTGATCCCAGCTGTACTTCAGCGCGTGGTTGATTCCCTTGGCATTTATATCTTTGATACGCACTGGCAAGCCGCCTTTACAGGCCGTCACATAGGCAATACCGCCCCCCATCAGACCTCCGCCCAAAATGCCTACACTGTTTAGCGGGCCGGGCTTCACATCACTTCCGGGATCCTTTTTCACATCGGTGTTGGCAAAAAAGATGTGCCGCAGCGCCTGAGACTGAGATGTCATCGCCAGTTCGCCAAACGCGCGGGCTTCGGCGTCGTAACCGCTGCTGCTGCCTTGCGCCAGGCCGGTTTCGATGACCTCAAGGATACGTTCTGTTGCAGGGTAGTTGCCCTGCGTTTTTTGCGCCGTCTTTTTACTGGCCATGCGGAATAACAGCGCCCGCCCCAGCGGCCCCGCTAGCACACGCTCTCGCACCGGCAGAGTTCGGTGTGCGGGACTGTCCTTTTTGGCCAGTTCTACGGCCGCTTCCAGCAAAATGGTATGCGGTACAACTTCATCCACTAAACCCACTTTCAGCGCCTGTTTTGCGCGTAGTTGTTTTCCGGTGAGGATCATATCCAGCGCGGTACTGACGCCAATCAGACGGGGCAACCGCTGGGTACCGCCAGAGCCGGGCAGCAGACCAAGCTGCACTTCCGGTAAACCCAGTACGGTTTTAGCATCATCGGTACAAATACGATTGTGGCACGCCAGCGCCATCTCCAGGCCACCGCCGAGACAGGCGCCATGAATTGCGGCGATTACGGGGATCGGCAAGGCATTAATTTCCGCCATAATCTGCTGCCCCTGGCGTGCCAGCGTTTCAGCTTCCTGCGCGCTGCGACAGCGACCAATCATGTTGATATCCGCCCCGGCAATGAAGTTATCGGGTTTCGCCGAAATGAACACCACGCCGCGTAATGCTTTGTTATCGCGAATTTGTTTCAGAATGACCCGAACCTGGGAGGCAAATTCCGCCTTCAGGGTATTCATTTTCTCTCCGGGCACATCAATGGTGACAACAGCGACGTTATCCAGACGTACGTTTAGTGTAAAAGCCGATGTCATTTCCATTATTCCGCCTCCAGAACCATTGCCGCACCCAGACCACCTGCAGCACAGGCTGTCACTAAACCAAAACCACCGCCACGGCGTCGTAACTCATGGAGGGTTTGGGTGATCATGCGAGCACCGGTGGCGGCGAAGGGGTGTCCATAGGCAATCGATCCGCCCAGCACATTAAATTTACTGTCATCGACCTCGCCCGTGGCATGCGCCCTGCCCAGCACTTCGCGGGCAAAACGTTCGCTACCCAGCAGTTGAAGATTCGCCAGCGTTTGTGCGGCAAATGCTTCATGCATATCGATCAGGGTTAAATCAGCCATGGTCAGACCCGCTCTCTCCAGGGCAAGCGGCGTTGACCACGCCGGCCCCAACAGCATGTCCTGCCAGACATCGATGGCGGTAAAGGCAAAACTACGCAGGTATCCCAGCGGCACCAGCCCCAACTCTTTCGCACGCGATTCCGTCATCATAATCACGGCGGCTGCGCCGTCCGTTAGCGGGGTACTGTTCGCCGCGGTAACGGTGCCGTGCTTTCGGTCAAAGGCCGGACGCAGTTTGGCGTAATCGGCCAGCGTAGAGTTGCCGCGAATATTGTTATCTTCTGAAAAAGGATCTTTGAAAGGTGGCGCGTAGGTGGTCATCACCTCATCTGCCAGTTTTCCTTCAGACCACGCCTGAGCGGCGCGCTGATGAGAACGGTGCGCCAGGGCATCCTGTTGCTCTCGCGTAATCCCATAAGTTTTGGCCATTTGCTCGGCCGTATCCCCCATGCGTAAACCGGTGGAATACTCGGCGACGGCTGGCGGTACGGGCATCAGGTCACGTAAGCGCAGTCGGGAGAAAAGTTTAAGACGCTGACCGGTGGTCCGGGCCTTATTGACATCCACCAGCACCCGCGCCAACTTTTTGCTAACGCCAATAGGCAGAACTGACGAGGAGTCCGCACCGCCGGCAATTCCTGCGCGAATAGTCCCCGCCATCAGGCTTTCCGCGACATTCGCCACCGCCTGGAAACTGGTGGCGCAGGCTCGGCTTACGCTGTAGGCATCGGTGTGCACATTCATCCCGGTTCCCAGCACGATTTCACGAGCAATATTTGGGGCTTCGGGCATTTGCACCACCTGGCCAAAGACCAGTTGCTCAATCACATCAGCAGAAATTTCGCTGCGCGCCAGCAGCTCGCCAACGACCATTTTCCCCAAATCTACGGCGGGAATGCCATGAAACGCGGTTGCCTGGCGGGCAAATGGCGTACGCAATCCGCTTACGATGGCGATGCGATCGCCCTGGCGGGTAACCAGCGGTAAAGCCTGACTCATAACACTCCCCTGTAAAAAATAAAAATAAGTGGTCTGACCTGATCACAGTCTTAACCAATTTTTTACATTTAGCCAAGCAGGGAGAAAAGAAAGTGGGAGCTATGACACAGTGAATAATCACTGACAGTGACGAAAAAGCCCTTGCTACCGGGTAACAAGGGCTTTTAAAGAAGGGATTAACGCAGGCCCAGCTGGAAGATCAGCGTTTCAGCTTCACAGGCAAAAACAAAGTCGATATCCAGACGCACACCTTCAGACTCTTCAGTAAAGGTCGAGGTGATTTGGCAAGGCTCAGATTCCACGCCACGCGCCTTCTCAGTCAGAGCGGCCAGCGTTTCTTCTGCCTCTGCACGATTCGCGAACACACGGCTGTATGACGCGGTGCAATCGGAGTTGTCCATGATGGTGCCAACATCCATACAGCAGCAAACCGGGGTTTCATCAGCACTGCATTTACTCATTGTAGATTTCCTCTGTATTCGCACCTGTGGTGCCAGATAAACGATGGGGATATTTTACGCTCCCATTATTCGCCTCTCCAGTCGTTAATTGTATGAAATGGGATAAGTGACCGAAATCACACTTAAAAATGATCTAAAACAAAAATCACCCAAACAGGTGAGTGTGCATACCCGCAATTTTGCCAGCTGGATCGCGTTTCCGAGATCAGAATTGAAAATATTTATAAACATACTTGCAACATTTCAGCTGGTCAGACCTATACTCTCGGCACTGGTCTGATTTCTAAGTTGTACCTCAGACCCTACACTTCGCGCTCCTGTTACGGTATGTAACATTGTTTGTATAAAAATAAATCAATGAGGTTATGGTCATGAGCCAGAAAACCCTGTTTACAAAGTCTGCTCTCGCAGTCGCAGTGGCAATTATCTCCACACAGGCCTGGTCTGCAGGCTTTCAGTTAAACGAATTTTCTTCCTCTGGCCTTGGCCGGGCATATTCGGGTGAAGGCGCTATTGCAGATGATGCAGGTAACGCCAGTCGTAACCCGGCGCTGATTATGATGTTTGACCGCCCTACTTTTTCAGCGGGTGCGGTGTATATCGATCCAGACGTGAATATTTCCGGTAAATCGCCATACACCGGTCGCAGCACCGATGCGGACAACATCGCGCCTACGGCGTGGGTTCCCAATGCTCACTTCGTGATGCCGATCAACGAACAGTTTGGTTGGGGGGCTTCTGTCACGTCAAACTATGGCCTGGCAACCGAATTTAACGATAACTACATCGTCGGCGAATACGGCGGGAAGACCGATCTTAAAACGGTCAACCTGAACCTGAGCGGTGCCTACCGTCTGAATGATAGCTGGAGCTTTGGCGTTGGTTTTAATGCCGTCTATGCCGATGCAAAAATTGAGCGTTATTCCGGTGAACAAACTGCTGCATTGCCAAAAGTCAGCCAGAAAATTGCCAGCCTGAAAGGTGACGAATGGGGTTACGGCTGGAACGCTGGTATTTTGTACGAGCTGGATAAAAATAACCGCTACGGTTTAACGTATCGGTCTGAAGTCAAAATCGACTTCGATGGCGATTACAAGAGCGGCATCCGCACCCAGGCCAACGCGTTACCTGGCGCAGGCACGGCGTTCCCTTGGGGAACCACCAACGCCACCGTCCCAGGTTCTCTGACGCTTAACCTACCGGAAATGTGGGAACTGTCGGGTTACAACCGCGTTGCACCACAGTGGGCTATTCACTACAGCATGGCTTACACCAGTTGGAGTCAGTTCCAGGAACTGAAAGCAACCGGCACCAACGGGCAGACGCTGTTCTATAAAGAAGAAGGGTTCAAAGATTCTTACCGCATCGCGCTGGGTACGACTTATTACATGGATAAAAGCTGGACCTTCCGTACCGGTATCGCCTATGACGATAGCCCGGTTCCTGCGAGCAAGCGTTCCATCTCCATTCCGGACCAGGACCGTCTGTGGTTGAGTGCGGGTACCACTTACGCCTTCAATGATGACGCATCCATTGACGTAGGCGTTTCTTATATGCACGGCCAGAAAGTGACCGTCAAAGAAGGCCCGTATACTTTCGATTCTGAAGGTAAAGCCTGGCTGTTCGGTACCAACTTCAACTACGCATTCTGATTTTCTTCAGATATAAAAAAGGTGAGCTTTTTAGCTCACCTTTTTATTTTCATCCTTCCTTACTCGGAATCGATCTCTTTTAAATCGTCCTGAATATCTTTCGCGTTCGGGTTTTCTTCTGGTTTGAGTTTCCCACCGTTCGCAATAAAGTCATGACGCTGGAAGTAAGCTTCTCGCACCATGATGTAAGGGTCGGAAGACTGACGCAGCAGACCGTCGGAATCAAGCAGTTGCGCGCGGGTTTCAATCCCTTCAACCGTCCATTTACCTATCGACAACGGCCAGGTCAGCCAGGACAGTACCGGATACAGCGTATCCACCATGTCGCCGCCATCATCACGCAGCGTGAAGCTGCCGTAGAATGGAAGCTGCATATACGGTCCGTAACCAACGTCATAGTGGCCTAACGTACTACCAAAACGGTGTGGTTCAACGCGCTGTAACTTCGGATTAGCCATACCCGCCACGTCGATAAATCCGCCCATACCTAACAGGGTGTTCAGGAAGAAACGGGTGAAGTGCACCATCCCCTGATAGGGGTCGCCTTGCAGGAAGTAGTTGACCATAACGGCCGGCTCTTCAAGGTTGCCGGTAAAATTGCTCAAACCGTTACGCGCCGGCTGCGGGACATAATCACGCCAGGCAACTGCCACCGGTCGAACAACGTATGGATCTAAAACATTAAAGTTGAAGTTGTACATGGTGCGGTTGAACCCTTCAAATGGGTCCGAACGCCCCTGCTGTTCAGTACCAGAGCTCGCACACCCCACCAAAAGTGTGGTTCCCAGCGCAAGCGCCGACAGGCGAAGCTTCATAAGTGTCTCCCTGTGTATTATGGCTATCGCTGATTGCCATCCATGACGGAACGATGACGTATCCGCCTGTTTAGATGTGAGCGATTGTAACAGCACGTCAAATGATGTCTATATACCCTGTGTTACTGATTTGATCATAGCCTGGTAATGCGCACTCCGCGGCGGCTCTATTCTAGCTACCCCAATAAAAACTAACGTTACCATTTTTGCTATCTCAGACTTTCTCCCGCTGATTTTCGGACAAAAGCCGCTACGCTTTAGCAATACGTGCTAATTCAGGATTCGGCTATGAATGACATTGAGAACGAAAAGATTGATCGGCACAGCGACGAACTCCAGGTCGACAGTGACGAAAAGCTAGAGGGTAAAAAGATTGAGGTCGATGAGGACAGACTCCCCTCCCGCGCCATGGCGATCCATGAACATATCCGCCAGGATGGGGAGAAAGAAATGGAGCGCGACGCGATGGCGCTACTGTGGTCAGCCATCGCTGCGGGACTGTCGATGGGCGCCTCGCTACTGGCTAAAGGAATTTTTCATGTGCAGCTGGAAGGTGTGCCTGGAGGATTTTTGCTGGAGAACCTCGGTTATACCTTCGGCTTTATAATTGTCATTATGGCCCGCCAGCAACTGTTTACCGAAAATACCGTCACCGCCGTCCTGCCGGTAATGCAAAACCCTACGCTCGGCAATTTTGGCCTGCTGATGCGCCTGTGGAGTGTGGTTCTGCTAGGTAATATTATTGGCACCGGAGTTGCGGCATGGGCGTTTGAGCATATGCCGATTTTTGATGAAGAAACCCGCGATGCTTTTGTCAAAATCGGCATGGATGTGATGAAAAACACGCCAACGGAGATGTTTTCCAACGCCATCATTTCTGGCTGGTTAATTGCCACAATGGTATGGATGTTTCCCGCCGCCGGTGCGGCAAAGATTGTGGTTATTATTCTGATGACCTGGCTGATTGCGCTGGGCGATACCACGCACATCGTCGTCGGTTCGGTGGAAATTCTCTATCTGGTCTTTAATGGTACGCTGCACTGGAGTGATTTCTTCTGGCCCTTTGCGCTACCAACGCTCGCCGGGAATATCTGTGGCGGGACGTTTATCTTCGCGCTGATGAGCCACGCGCAGATCCGCAATGATATGAGCAATAAACGCAAAGAAGAAGCCAGGTTGCAAGCCAGGCGGGATGAGCAAAAGCAGAAAAATCAGAAAAAACAGGCTTGAATGGTGACGGTTTGAGCAGTTGGGCGGCCTGAGGCTTACCGTTGTGAGTAAAAAACGCTATACTCGTGCCGCTTCGTCCCCTTAGTTAAATGGATATAACGAGCCCCTCCTAAGGGCTAGTTGCAGGTTCGATTCCTGCAGGGGACACTTTTAATTAAATGCATCCGGCTAAATCCTTTCATTTACCTGTCAGTTCATCCCTGAGCCAGGCGATAAAACGGCACATTCCTCACCGTTGCAGTAAGATTGTCGGACACCATTGTCTGCTCAGTAGCTATCCGCATCCCTGATTTTCTCAGCCTCAGTACGTCAGCAGCAATACGTTGGCTGCCAAACCAGAAAAGCCCGTCCAAAGCAGTGACATCAAGGCCTGATTCCAGTGCCAGCTTCAGACGCTCACGCGGTGCTTTCACCGTTTTAGCAATTTGCTGATATGGCGCTTCGCTTGAACCTGCACGATTAATGCGTCGAATACGATGCGACAGGCGGTACTGAAATTCATCCGGTATCCCGCCGAGACTCGCTTTCAGGCTGTAAACACAACCAAAGCGTTTGCCGTTAAAGATTACGTTTTTCTGACTAAGCTGCAGCTCTTCACGAACGCTGGCAATCAGTTGCGGGGTACGGAGTAATAACAAACGGAAAGGCAGCTCAAAGCTGGTCACATAGTCCACATTCAATAAAGCAATACGCAGACGCTCTTCCGGACCCGCCTTCATTTCCCGACATTCAGCAATAACATCAGCCCACTGGCCAGCCAGACGGGAACTTTCAGTCGCCTCAGTAAAGCTGTATTTTTCAGTCTGATAATCAATACGTTCGGTCACTCGGAATTCCCTTCTGGCCACATCTCGGTATTGGTTGCTCACTTTACCAGCGACAGACTGCAACCGGAAGCCCGCGAGTATGGTCAGTGGAATGATAGAAACTACTGCGGAAACGCTTCATTTTTTGATAAATCAACCATTAAAAATATATTTTGACTAAAATCAATTAACCAAAATTATGATTATTGAAGTATAGCCATGATTAATCTTTAGCCAGTTTGTCAGGAATAAGTTCTCCATAAACAGGCTGATTAATACCGGTAATGAGAAACATTATCGGAAATGATTCATCACTCAGAAAAAAGGAATTTATTCATATGATCAGAATCAAGACCAGTATCGCTACTTTGACCCTTTGTACCTTACTGACAGCTCCCGCATGGGGAGACGCGCAATCGCCGATAAGGCTGGTGATCCATGGTGGTGCCGGTACCATTACAAAAGATACCATCACACCAGAACAGGAAAAGCAGTATACAGAAAAACTCACTGAAGCTCTGAATGCAGGTTATGCGGTTCTGAATAAAGGCGGTAGCAGCCTGGAAGCCGTTCAGAAAGCGATTAATGTGATGGAAGATTCTCCTCTCTTCAATGCAGGTAAAGGTGCCGTGTTTACCCACGATGGCCGCAATGAACTGGATGCGTCCATTATGGATGGGAAAACCCGAAAAGCCGGTGCCGTTGCCGGTGTAACCACGGTTAAAAACCCAATTAATGCGGCGTATGCCGTTATGACTCAAAGCCCGCACGTACTCATGGTCTCGACAGGCGCGGATACCTTTGCAAAAGAACAGGGACTCGCAACCGTTGATCCTGCTTATTTCAAAACAGATTTTCGCTGGCAGCAATTACAGAATGCAATCAAAAAAGAAAAAGTGCTCCTTGATCACGATGGAAAGAGCGCTGCCCTGTTCGCTGATCCAATGATGTATGACTATAAATATGGCACTGTCGGCGCTGTTGCTCTGGATAAAGACGGTAATCTCGCTGCCGGAACGTCTACAGGCGGAATGACCAACAAACGTTACGGACGTGTGGGGGATTCACCTATCATTGGCGCAGGAAATTATGCCGACAATGAAACCGTGGCGGTATCCGCAACCGGCTCAGGAGAAATGTTTATCCGCACGCTGACCGCGTATAACATTGCAGCCCAGGTGAAATACCGCAATACCCCTTTAAAAGACGCAGCGCAGAATGCTCTGGATGAAGTTAAGGCGCTGAATGGCAGCGGTGGAGTAATTGTGCTTGATAAAGCCGGTAATTACACCATGTCCTTCAACTCTGAAGGTATGTACCGGGGAACCATAGGCGATGACGGAAAACCCGTTGTAGCCATTTATCGTTAATACTATTTCCCCGCCAGGGGATGAACCGACCCGGTATGTTGTCCGGGTCGGTTAAACGGCGTCAGGTCAGACAACAAAACGATTGACCAGATCCTTCATGGTGACAGACAGATTGTCCAGGCGCTGGCTGTCGCTCGCGGCCTGAGAAACCAACGCCGCGTTTTGCTGCGTGACCTGCTCCATAGGTCGCAGTGCCAGGTTAATCTGAGTTACCCCTTGCGATTGTTCCGTCGCTACACGAGCGATATCCGTAATATATTGCTTCATGCTGGTGGTATTGTCCGCCGCGGCTTCTAGCGCGGTAGCGGACGCCGTAACCCGCTCAACACCCTCACTAATTTTTACCATATTCTGCGCGACCAGCTCGCGGATCTGATTAGCTTCTTTGGCACAACGCTGCGAAAGATTCCGCACTTCACTGGCGACAATCGCAAACCCCCTGCCCATCTCTCCGGCCCGTGCAGCTTCCACTGCCGCATTCAGCGCCAGCAAGTTAGTCTGAAACGAAATATCGTCAATCGAGGTCACAATATTCGAGATTTTCTCACTGGAAGAGCGAATATCCCCCATGCTTTGATTTGCCGCACTGGCGACGTTACTGGCCTGGCGGACCTCTTTTTCCAGCCTTATTGTCAGATGCTCCGCTTCGCGGGCATTGTCCGCCGTTTGCGTAATCGTCGTGGAGAGCTGTTCCATACTGGCCACCGCTTGTACTATTGATGCTGCCTGTTCATCCGTGCGTTGGGCCAGGTCCTGATTACCCGCCGTAATACTGCTGCTGGCATCGGATAAAACCACGGAGCCTTGTTTAATCTCCTGGACGATATGCTGAATACTTTCCAGCATCGTGTTATAGGCGCGATTAAGTGAGGAAAGCTCATCTTTCCCCGGGGTCGCCAGCCGTTGAGTCAGATCGCCGTTCATACCCGCAATCTTGCGGAGCGTGTCACTAAATTGACGATGCATATTGATAGCGATTGCCCCTGCGAACGCCAATGATGCCAGGAGCGCTAACAAGCTGACAATCATATATATTTGCCAGTTTTTTCGTGCATCCTGCGCGAGTTTTTCCGCATTCGCTAACAGAAGATTCGCCGTCACATCTTCTATCTGCCGCATCACTTCAATACGCTGGGTTTGAACCTTGAACCAGACAGTAGGATCGACATCAAATCCACCGTTCGCGGCATGACTAAACGCGGTTTCGCGAAATGAGAGGGCTTTTGACGCTTCTGTGGACTGTAAGCGGCTTTTCAACATAGCCGCCTGTTCCGGTGGGCTCAGACGCAACGATTGTGCCAGCCAGACGTTCTGTTTACTGACGACATCACTGAGTTGATGTAACTGCCCCTCGGCGAAATGACCGGAGGAAAAGATATTTGACAGCAGCGCGCGTTCAATACCTGCTTGTTCTTTCAAATTCAGCAAGTTGTAGTAGGCGGCGAATGCGTTCGCCATCTCGCCTGAATCCGTCAACTGCCCCAACCTGCCCACAAAACTCAGCACATCAGCAATGACATTAGTATAAAACTTAACGACATCTGAGGCCGGAAGCCCCAATCGCGTGACGTTTTCCCGGATGGTGGCAAGCGACAGAATGTTTTTCTTGAACGTGGTGACAGAATTGGCGGCATCCCCTTCTGGCAATGCAGTATCGGACAGTGAACGCACAAAGACCTCGATCTCGCGATCGGTTAAAGCCCGCTGTGCGGTTAACTCATCTTTGAACGTCTTCCCTTCAGCCCCCAGAAATCCGACGCTCATTCCCCGTTCTTTTTGCAGCTCATGCACCACATTTCCGGCACTACGCGCGAGCGCTGTCAGTTGAGCAATATTTTCCATCTGCCGTTCTGTCTCAATGCGCGTCAATATTCCTGAACCAGCAAACCAACATAACGCCAATAATAGTGGTTGTAGCGCGATTATTAACTTCATTTTCATCGGCATTCGATAAACCCACCACATGCCACTTCCCTCCATTGTCCATATTTTCATTATGGTTATCGGCGCAATGAGGCTGCACTTTAAATTTGATCAAGAGACAACTGATTGTTTTTTAGATTAAATACCTGCCAAAATAACTCTATTTGATTATGACAATCAGGATAAAACACTGGAATATTTATATTTATGATATCTATTATCAAAATATTTAAATAATTCAGCATATTATTTCTTATTAAAAAACGGGTTAACTATCAACACGATTCGGAAAAGGAGTAAGACGCAGAACGGTGACGCCTACTGGAGATAACCGTCGTGGCTCGGCCATTTTCTGGCATCCCGCCGAACGTTAAGGTTATAATCCTGACAACGATTTTATTGGATTAGAAGCGACGATGACAAAACTTACCCTACAAGAACAGATGCTTAAGGCAGGTCTGGTCAGCAGCAAAAAAATGGCCAAAGTGCAAAGAACGGCGAAGAAATCGCGCGTTCAGGCTCGCGAAGCCAGAGAAGCGGTTGAAGAGAATAAAAAAGCGCAAATTGAGCGCGACAAGCAGCTCAGCGAACAGCAGAAACAGGCCGCGCTGTCTAAAGAATATAAAGCGCAGATCAAGCAACTGATTGAAATGAATAAAATCACCATTACCCGTGGCGATATTGGTTACAACTTTACTGATAATAACCTGATCAAAAAAGTCTATGTTGATAAGGTGACTCAGTCTCAGCTGATCAAGGGCCGTCTGGCCATTGCCCGACTGACGGCTGAAAGCGGCAACGATAGCGAATACGCCATTATCCCGGCTGTCGTCGCCGACAAGATTGCGCAGCGCGATGCAAGTTATATTGTTTTAAATTGCGAGCTGAGCCAGGAAGCGAAGGACGAAGACGATCCGTATGCTGATTTTGTCATCCCTGATGATTTGATGTGGTAAGAAAAACAACCAGATAATCACCTGGACTTCCGTTGCCTATTTCGGTGAACGCCAACGCCGCCACCGAAATACTCTCGACGTCCCTTCTCCCCCAATCCTGGCGACTAAAACTTATAGTGTTCTTTGCTCAGCCCGTATTTTCTCATGCGTAAATACAATTTTTTACGCGGGATTTGTAAATACTCCGCCACTTCATTAATGCGCCCCTGATGAATATTTAGCGCTTCAGTAATGATCTGTCGCTCGTACTCTTCAACCCGCCGATCGAGCGGTGTTGGTTCAGGCAGATGCAGTTGCGGATTCGCGGTTTCAGCCAGCGGGAGTAGCCCAACGGCAAAAAGCTCGGCGGCATTCGCCAGTTCCCGGACATTACTTAACCACACGCGACGCCGCATGCCTTTCAGTAACTCCCCTTCAACCTCGGGCACGGGATGGTTCAGGCGCAGACAGGCTTTCTGCAGGTAATGACGAAACAGCGGCTCAATATCATCCGGACGCTGTGACAACGGCTGGCAACCGATTTGCGTCATCGCAAAACAGTAGTAGAGTTCGGCCACAATCTGGTTGGTTGCAGCCAGTTCCACTAACGATGTGTCACCAATGCCTATCAGACGAAACGGACGCCGCTCCAGGCTTTGCAGATGCACCAGATGGTGCTGCTGTTCACGTGTCAGGCATTCAATATGGCTCAGGACCAGCGTTCCTCCTTGCGCCTGTGCAATAAGGTCATTGAGTAGTCCCGCGTTCCCGGGCGTCAGTTCACCGCGGATAAACGGCCCATCAGCGCTGCGCCCAAGCTGATGCAAATACCGGGCTCCGGTCATACGTCCCGTTCCCGGCTCGCCATAAAACCAGACGGCAATATCCGTTTCCGCCAGGTGTTGCAGACGTTGACGATACTGATTGACCCAGTCACTGTAGCCGAGCAGTTCAACCTGAAGCTTTTGCTGGCAATAATGGCGACGGGCAATCACGGATCGTCTCTGACGCAGCGCATCCTCTACCAGAGACAGCAGTTTGCCGGGGTCGACCGGTTTTTGCAGAAAGTCCCATGCGCCTTTCTTTACTGCCTCCACCGCCATCGGGACATCGCCATGCCCGGTGATTAGCAGGATAGGGAGCTGATTATCATCCTGATGAAACAACGTCATCAGGTCTATTCCATTGCAGCCAGGCATACACACGTCGCTCAGAACAATCCCCGGCCAGTCGGCCTGCAGCCAGTTTCGGGCATCAAAAGGGTTATTGCATGCATAGACACGGTACCCCTCTTGTTCAAGCAACAGAGTGTAAGCGTCGAGAACATCGGCATCATCATCAATCAGCAGAACAGAATAGTCATCACACAACATCGTTTACATCCGTCAGATTAAATTGCAGAACGACGCAGGCATTACGCCCCGGTGTCGACGCCAGGCGCAGCTCGCCGTTCATTTGCCCCATTAACGATACACAAATCGATAAGCCAATACCGAGCCCCACATCCTTACTGGTGGTAAACGGCTTTAATAGTGATGGCAATAACGCCTCCGGCCAGCCGGGGCCGTTATCGCAGACAAAGACGCACAATCGGCTGCCCTCAGCCTGCCAGTGAACCTCTATTTGCGCGCCAGTCGGACTGGCATCCAGCGCATTTGCCAGTACGTTTACCAGCACCTGCTGAATACGCACTTCATCACCTGTCACCCATACACTCTGGGCTGGAAGCGTCAGCGTACCCTGCTGAGGCTTATGCCGCATGGCCAACAGTTCCCAGGCGGCGCTGAATGTTTGTCGCAGATCGACCGGATGCAAAGGCGCGCCCGGCTCGGCCCGACGTGCAAACTGACGCAGCGAACGGATAATGGCATCAATACGGGTAATCAGCCCCTCCGCTTTGGTTAACGTACTTCTGGCCTGAGCGGATTGTCCTTGTTCAATTGCCCTTCCCGCCGTAAACAGGTACATCGACAGCGCATTCAGCGGTTGGTTAATCTCGTGCGCCAGCGTGGTCATGGTCTGTCCAACCACTGCCAGTTTTGCCGTCTGGATCAGTTCATCCTGCGTTGCCCGGAGATCGGACTCTATCTCCTTGCGCTCTGTCACTTCCTGCTCCAGCTGATTTTTTTGCGCACTCAACTGGCCCAGAGTATGGCGCAGCAATCCTGCGATGCGCCCGAGCTCATCGCGCCCATAAACCGGGATGGTGGCATCCGTTCTGCCAAGACCAATTTGCACCACGGCCTGGTTGAGAGCGGTAAAACGCTTCACCAGACGCGAACGAATAAAGTAATGGTTGAGCCCCCAGGCGAGAAGTAGCGCCAGCAGCGTCGCCAGCAGAATAAGTCCACCGCTGACGCGAACAATTTGTTCCAGCCGCTGGTTAAACATCTGCATTTGCTGATGGCTACTCCCCAACTGTGCCTCAAGCAGTGTTCGAAAGCGCCCGAGCGTTGCCTCTCTGGCATGGTTAGCATCAACGAGCGCTTTTTGCGCGGCGACATAATCGCGCATGGTATCGGGCATTTTATTTTTCATCATCCCGATTTCCAGTAACTCATCAATGGTTTGCCGCAAGGTGATAGTACTGGGCCAGTCATCGAGGGTACGGATATTTTCATCCGCCGTTTTCTTCAGGTTCTCCAGATAGCGGATATGATTCTCCACCAGCATTCCGTCGTCGCTACCCGACTTCAGTTCATTGAGCCTGTCGCGTAAATCATCCACGATCTGATTTTCAATTCTTGCCAGGGTGTAGACCTGCTGCTGCTCGTTTTGTACCTCTCTGGCACGTTTGAGATACTGCGCCGCATCGCCGTTTTTGGCCTCAATTTGATCCAGCAACGTCCCCTGCTGCCAGGTAAAATCCTGCACCAGCGAATTCAGCTCGGTTGTAAAATCATCATGTAGCCAGTCGATGCGCGCGGAGAGTTCACTCACCTTTTCGCGCACGAGGAACATGTTGTAGAGCACCCGGTCCAGCTCCGCCATCAGCGCCCTGCTGTCTTGCAAAATCACCGCCAACTGCTGCTGTTCTGCCGATTGTAATCCCCGGCTCAGCACCTCAATTTTGTCCAGATGAGAAATAATCTGATTGCGTAGTTGCAGCCTTACCGTGGTGTTGGGGGCCAACAGGAATTCATTAAGCTGATCCACAACCAGGTTGAGATTTCCTTCTATCAAAAAAGCGGAATGTACGCGCGGGAAGTAATCATCAAGTGAATAACGTATCTGCGAGCTCTGCTCATGCCAGGAGTACAAACTGACGCAGCTTACGCTCAACGTCAGTAATGCGCCCGTCAGAAACGCTCCCCGCAGGCTGCTGCTGATGCTGAGCTGGCGCAGGCGTTGCAGTATCGAACCACCTTTCATTTTAACTCTTCCAGTTTGGATATCGCCTGACGCTGATTTTTAAGAAACCAGAGCTGCCACTCCATCATCTGCTGTTCGGCTACGCTTTTATTCTCAAATTGCGCAAGCCAGGCCTCATCTTCACTACTTCTGGCGTCTATCGGGACGCTGGTCAGTAATGCTCTGATTTCGGGTAGCGGGCGTTTCAGGCGCGCTTCCGCACTGTATAGCGCCCGCCAGGCATCTTTCAGCTGCGCGAGTCGAAAACTGATGGCGGTATCAAACATCCGCTGCACCAACTGTTGCCGCTTAAGGATCAGCCGATAATTAAGCGCGGGCTGGCTCATCAAAATAGCCTGCTGAGCGGCGCGTGGGTTATCAGGCGCGAGCTGCGTGACCGGATATTTCCCCGTGTTCGCATCCGCAAGGATCCGCTGTCCTTCCGGGCTTAACAGATAGCGGATAAAGCGACGCGCTTCGTTGGGGTGCTGGCTATTATTGAGTACGGCAACATAGGTGGGTGACACCGCCGAGCGAGGGAAATAGGTAAAAGTAAGGTGCGGATCGTTAAGCAACAGGTTGGCATAGTTATCAATGACCGGCCCCGCTACGCCCAAACCGCTCTTAATTTTGTCGGCCACGCCAAAACTGCGTGATGAAATCGTTACCAGATTACCGGCGCTGGCCAACAGCGTCGCCCAGCCCTCTTCCCACCCTTTCTGTTGCAGCAGCGACTCAACCATCAGGTGATTGGTATCGGAACGCGACGGGCTACTCATCAACAGCGCGTTCTGATATTTAGGCTGCGTTAAATCCCCCCAGTCGGCAGGCGGCGGAAGATGCCGCGCCGCCAGCGCAGAACGATTAATCAACAGGCCAAACCCTGATATCGCCACAGCCACGGAGGTCGAGCGAATCGAGTCTGGCACCAGCCGCTGGCTTTCAGGCAGCGCATTATCGAAAGGTGCCAGCTTCTGGTGTTCCTGAAGATGCTGCAACAGCATGGGTGATGAGGTCAAAATCAGATCGACGTTTTCCGCATTCGCAGTATCCAGCAACTGTTCCAGCGAACCGCTGGTCCGGTTTAACGTGCGAATCATCACTGACCCTGGCTCCGTCTGCCAGCGCTGGATAATCCAGGCCGTGGCCCCTGGGGAAAAGGTGGTCGCCATCACCAGCTCTTTACCCAGGACCTGGCAGCTCGCCGACAGCGACATAAAACAGAGCAAGAATGCCCAAAAACGCCCCCGGCCCAACAGTCTGTTTGTGATCCCGTTCATAAATACCAACATGTACAAAAAATAATATTGAGACAAAACTTACCCGTTTATCACCGCTGGGGGGAAGAATAAGGTTATTCGTAGAATAACCAAACGGAAAGTGACGACATCAGTAAAGAATACCCGAAAATGCAGCCTGAATTTGTTAATATCCGCACACGCCGATGATAAAAATGCCCGTGAAAGAATAGAATTGAAAATCCATTATTAAAAAAGTGTCAAAATCTGCCACGCCGCCCGAAAATTGAGTCAATAGTGACACATTTCATCAACTTGAGTTTCTTCGCCGTCTATTTCACTCTTCACTGCGAAAAATCCTGATATTCACATCAATAAAAAATTAGGTGATGATATGTTATCAATATTTAAGGCAGGACCAGCGGCGAATAAAGTCCCGGCGGAGAAAGTCCAGGCAACTTATGGCCGATATCGCATTCAGGCATTACTCAGCGTATTTCTTGGCTATCTTGCGTACTATATTGTGCGCAATAACTTCACGCTTTCGACTCCATATCTGAAGGAGCACCTGGATCTCAGCGCTACGCAGATTGGTTTACTCAGCAGCTGCATGCTTATTGCCTATGGGATCAGTAAAGGCATTATGAGCAGTCTGGCAGACAAGGCCAGCCCGAAAGTCTTCATGGCATGCGGCCTGATCCTGTGCGCTATCGTCAACGTAGGCCTGGGGTTCAGTACCGGATTCTGGATATTCGCCGCGTTGGTCGTTTTCAACGGTTTGTTTCAGGGGATGGGCGTTGGCCCTTCATTTATTACCATCGCTAACTGGTTTCCACGTAAAGAACGTGGACGCGTTGGCGCATTCTGGAATATCTCACACAACGTTGGCGGTGGTATTGTCGCCCCGATTGTTGGCGCCGCGTTTGCCATTTTGGGGAGCGAACACTGGCAAAGCGCCAGCTATATTGTTCCGGCCTGTGTTGCCGTACTGTTTGCTTTTATTGTGCTGATGCTGGGGAAAGGTTCACCACGCCAGGAGGGTTTACCGGCTCTGGAACAAATGATGCCGGAAGAAAAAGTCGTATTAAATTCCCGACACGCTGTCCAGGCGCCAGAAAATATGAGTGCCTTCCAGATCTTCTGCACCTATGTATTGCGTAATAAGAATGCCTGGTATGTTTCACTGGTAGACGTCTTTGTCTATATGGTGCGTTTTGGTATGATTAGCTGGCTGCCAATTTATTTATTAACCGAAAAACATTTCTCGAAAGAGCAAATGAGCATAGCTTTTCTGTTTTTCGAATGGGCGGCAATTCCTTCCACATTACTGGCGGGTTGGCTCACCGATAAACTGTTTAAAGGCCGTCGCATGCCGCTGGCCATGATCTGTATGGCGCTGATTTTCGTCTGCCTGATCGGTTACTGGAAAAGTGAATCGCTGCTGATGGTCACTATTTTTGCCGCCATCGTGGGTTGCCTGATTTATGTTCCGCAGTTCCTGGCCTCCGTGCAGACCATGGAAATCGTCCCCAGCTTCGCAGTAGGTTCTGCGGTAGGGTTACGCGGATTCATGAGCTACATTTTTGGCGCATCGCTGGGAACCAGCCTGTTTGGCGTGATGGTCGATAAAATGGGATGGCATGGCGGCTTCTATCTGTTGATGGGCGGGATTGTCTGCTGCATCCTGTTCTGCTACCTCTCCCATCGCGGCGCGCTGGAGCTCGAACAACAGCGGAAAAACGCTCAGCAAGAGGAAGCGTCACTCCAGTTGGCTGATGCCCGGTAGCCGATTTCAGTCTCGCAAAAAGTGCCAGCGATGCTGGCACTTCAATACATTCAGATAAAGAATAAATAGCTCAGCGTGATAATTTATTGCTTACCGTAACCCACCATAAAGCGGATGATCAAACCGCATGCTGGGGCAAGAAAAAGGAATAATCCGGTAACCATCTCGTTACCATTGGTCAACTGCATAGTAAAAACGTAAATTAATGCCGTGAGTATGGCCATGCCGATAAAAGCACTTATTGACGCCGCAGCCCCCATAACCTGCCAGATATAGCAACTGACGCTCAGAATGCTCAACGCGAGAAAGATCCAAAAATAGAACATAGCGATACCTCCTGTTTGCCGTAAAAATTTACGTAAGTCCTTACACTCCCTTGAGTTTATATTCTAAGACAATTCCCAATGGTTCGCAATTTAAGCAACATTTTCGTTACAAAAATCACTCAATCGCTGACTACTAATTTATTCGACAGCCGTTTATTTAATCGTCATAAAAACAGCACATTATATATCGACTCATTTTTGACCTTAATCGCCGTAAAAACATTTACGAATCTTGAGTAATTATTTCTGGCTGACATTAATATTCGGGTGTACATTGAGCGTCCGATCATTCATGCCCCTTCCTGGTTTTGTCCTGACTCAGTTTTACACTCTTTACAGGAACCAATGTCGTTCATGGCGGCCTAACGATCAGTACAGACTGTAAAGCGGCAGACTAAAGAATCTTCGCGATACACCTATTTCGTATCAACAACAGGTGCTTATGTTCCCCCAATGTAAATTTTCACGCGCGTTTTTGCATCCGCGCTACTGGCTCACATGGTTTGGCGTCGGTGTGCTCTGGTTACTGGTACAGCTTCCCTATCCGGTATTGTGTTTTCTTGGTACCCGTACAGGCACGCTGGCTCGTCCATTTTTAAAGCGCCGTGAATCTATTGCTCATAAAAATCTCGAACTCTGTTTCCCAAATCTGTCGCAAGAAGAAAGAGACAAACTGGTCGATGAGAACTTCCGTTCACTCGGCATGGCCCTGCTTGAAACGGGTATGGCCTGGTTCTGGCCGGATCGCCGGGTACGCAAATGGTTTGATGTAGAAGGGCTGGACAACCTGAAACGCGCACAGATGCAAAACCGTGGCGTGATGGTGGTAGGCGTACACTTTATGTCACTCGAGTTGGGTGGTCGCGTAATGGGACTTTGCCAACCGATGATGGCAACCTATCGCCCGCACAATAATAAGTTGATGGAGTGGATCCAAACCCGCGGTCGTATGCGCTCCAACAAGGCCATGATCGGCAGAAATAATCTGCGCGGTATTGTCGGCGCCCTGAAAAAAGGGGAAGCGGTATGGTTTGCCCCCGATCAGGACTACGGTCGTAAAGGGAGTTCATTCGCCCCCTTCTTCGCAGTCAAAAACGTCGCGACCACCAACGGTACTTACGTGCTGTCACGGTTATCGGGCGCAGCGATGCTGACCGTAACCATGGTAAGAAAAGCAGATAACTCCGGTTACCGCCTGTTCATCACTCCAGAAATGGAAGGTTATCCAACAGATGAAAGCCAGGCAGCGGCGTATATGAACAAAATTATCGAAAAAGAGATCATGCGCGCGCCCGAGCAGTATCTCTGGATCCACCGTCGCTTCAAAACTCGCCCGATGGGTGAAGCCTCGTTGTACATCTAAAAAGAAAGGCCGAAAGGCCTTTCTTTTTTTCTGCGGCTGAATTACTTCACGCCCCACTTGTTCTGTAATTCAGCCATTCGCTCATTGTAGTTACGGGCTATACACGCTGGCTTATCCTGCTCTTTCCAGCATTCGTTACGCCCTTTCACCCAGCCGCGTTGCTCTGCTTTGAGCGTCGGGTTATTACTCGATTTAACCAGCGCCTGCTTGTAGGCCCCGTTCAATGCCAAATCCATGGCTGAGAGCGAAGGACTTTGACAGATAACCTCCTCGATACTGCCCTTTGCTACCGCAGAACAGGAAAAAGAAGGCCCGTTGCTGGTCGATTTCTTTGCCCCTGAAAAGTCGATATTGTCTTCAGGCAGGCAAATCCCGTGCTTACGATTAGGCCTGGTCCAGGAAACGTCCGGATTCCCGTCATCTTTACGGGAGATAGACACGGTATTGTTACCGCTTTTTGCTTCCCAGTAATTTTCATTGAAGGCCTTTACCGTCGCCTTAGTGCCATCAATCCAGATATTGCCTTTACCATCACTATTCACACCACCAATACTTGCGCAGCTGAAATTGAATGCCATCGGCGAGGCCGCCATCGACGTCACTGGCGTAAGAACGAGTGCTAACATCATTAATCTGGTCATTTTTAACCTTTTCATAATCTCATTCCGCGAAAAATTAACCGCATTAACATCATGGAGATATGAGAATTCTCCGAGTAAACATTCCGTCGCTCAATAGCAATTTATTACCGATAGAAATTAAACTGTCGCCGAATCACGACACTTGTAAGTTATTAAAATTAAATAAAAAAATGCCTCTTGTCTCACCTCATTTTTAGGCGTACATTAGCGCCGTCTGGAGCATAAAAGCTCAGAATTCTGAGGTGATGCAGACAAGCAAACGAAGGGAATTCTCCATTTCGTTTACGCGTGCATCAGCTCTCTGTCAGGTTAGCATATGTTCATTTAGACGTACCTCAGGTACGCGGAGAGATGAAAAGTGAAATATTTCTTTATGGGCATTTCTTTTATGGTCATCGTTTGGGCCGGTACTTTCGCCCTGATGATCTAAATTAAAAGACGCAGCAAAAAAAACAGGAGCCTGATGGCTCCTGTTTGCTTTTGGGAAAACGTGTTGTTAGTCGGTACTTTCAGTGGCCGATTTTGCACTGGCAGGCAGTAAGCCATCGGCGCGGAACATTGCTTTGATGCCACGGATCGCCTGGCGGGTACGGTCGCGGTTTTCAATTAACGCAAAGCGCACGTGCGTATCACCATAATCACCAAAACCAATCCCCGGCGAAACGCATACCTTCGCCTCGTTCAGCAGTTTCTTGGCAAATTCAAGTGAGCCCATCGCGGCGTATTGCTCTGGGATTTTCGCCCAAACGTACATCGAGGCCTTGGGCATCTCGACCATCCACCCGGCTTCATGCAGCCCCTTAACCAGCACATCTCGACGACGTTTATATTGCTCAGCAATATCCCGCACGCACTGCTGATCGCCTTCCAGCGCGGCGATTGCTGCAACCTGCAACGGAGTAAATGTTCCGTAATCGTGATAGCTCTTAATTCGAGCCAGCGCGTTCACCAGCGTTTTGTTACCTACCATAAAACCGATACGCCAGCCCGCCATGTTGTAGCTTTTCGATAGGGTGAAAAACTCCACCGCGACATCGCGAGCGCCCGGTACCTCCATAATCGACGGCGCTTTCCAGCCATCGTAGACGATATCGGCATAAGCCAGGTCATGAACCACCAGCACGTCATAGCGTTTAGCCAGGGCCACAACTTTTTCGAAGAACTCCAGCTCGACGCACTGCGCAGTCGGGTTGGAAGGAAAACCTAAGATCATCATCTTCGGTTTCGGGTAGCTTTCGCGAATCGCGCGCTCCAGCTCATTAAAGAAATCGACCCCTTCGACCAGCGGCACTGAACGTACCTGCGCGCCGGCAATCACCGCGCCATAAATATGGATCGGATAGCTCGGGTTCGGTACGAGGACCGTATCGCCGTGATCCAGCGTGGCCAGCATCAGGTGCGCCAATCCTTCTTTCGAGCCAATCGTCACAATCGCTTCGGATTCCGGATCGATCTCAACGTCATAGCGTTCCTGGTACCAACGGGAAATCGCCCGACGCAGACGCGGAATGCCGCGCGAGGTGGAGTAACCGTGCGTATCCGGGCGCTGCGCCACGGTACAGAGTTTTTCGACAATGTGAGGAGGCGTGGCCCCATCCGGGTTCCCCATGCTGAAATCGATAATATCTTCGCCGCGCCGACGCGCAGCCATCTTCAGTTCAGCAGTAATGTTAAAAACGTAAGGGGGAAGGCGATCAATACGCGTAAAGCGACGTTCAGGGCGGGAGTCAGCCATAATATCCTCAGATTAACGTTAGCGCCCGGACCGTCCGAGCGACGCTGCCACGATGGTGGCACGTTTAGAAAATAGCCTGAATAATTTCCTTCTGTCGAGAGGCAAAACAAAATATTTTTTATTGAGGTAAAAGAGGAATAGCCAGAAAAAATGAGGAAATAAAATTTTTCACACTCCACTTAAAATTACCACCATTTAACATTTTATTGTTAAACATATTACTTTGTGCGCTCTGTTGACAGGACAGGCATTGTAAATACAACAATCATGCAACAATCCCCTTTTAATATTAAGGTTTTTCCCCATTAGCTACAGGCTGCGCGGGTGCTGGTCATCCAGCCTCAGGTTACCTATCATAGAGGTTTAACCCTTGCGCAAGAGTCACCCGTGCACGAAATATTCAATATGCTGCTGGCGGTATTCGACCGGGCAGCGCTGATGCTGTTCTGTCTGTTTTTCCTGATTCGTATCCGCCTGTTTCGCGAACTGTTGCACAAGTCAGCCCACTCCCCGAAAGAGCTGCTCGCCGTTACCGCGATTTTCTCAATGTTTGCCCTGTTCAGTACCTGGTCCGGCGTACCGGTTGAAGGCTCACTGGTTAACGTACGTATTATCGCCGTCATGTCAGGGGGAATTCTGTTCGGTCCCTGGGTCGGTATCATTACAGGCCTGATCGCGGGCACCCACCGCTACCTGATCGACATCGGCGGCGTAACCGCCCTGCCCTGCTTTATCACCAGCATTCTGGCAGGCTGCATTGCTGGCTGGATCAACCGTAGGATCCCCAAAGCGCAACACTGGCGTGCGGGTATTTTAGGCGGAATGCTGTGCGAATCTCTGACCATGATCCTCGTCGTCGCCTGGGCGCCCACCACCGAACTGGGGCTGGATATCGTTTCGAAAATCGGCATCCCAATGATTCTGGGTAGTGTCTGCATTGGTTTTATCGTCATGCTGGTGCAAAGCGTGGAAGGCGAGAAAGAAGCCAGCGCCGCGAAGCAGGCTAAGCTGGCTCTGGATATCGCCAACAAAACTCTGCCGCTTTTTCGCCAGGTCAATAGCGAATCGCTTCGCCAGGTGTGCGAAATTATTCGCCATGATATCCATGCTGATGCCGTCGCTATTACCAACACCCAGCACGTGCTGGCCTACGTTGGCGTGGGTGAACTTAACTACCGCGATAATGATGATTTCGTCAGTCCGACTACGCAACAGGCGATCAATTACGGAAAAATCATCATTAAAAACAATGATGAAGCGCACCGTACGCCGGAAATACACTCCATGCTGGTGATTCCGCTTTGGGAGAAAGGTGTTGTCACCGGTACGCTAAAAATCTACTACTGTCACGCCCACCAGATAACCTCCTCACTACAAGAAATGGCCATCGGCCTGTCGCAAATTATCTCGACTCAGCTGGAAGTCTCCCGGGCGGAGCAGCTACGCGAAATGGCAAATAAGGCAGAGCTGCGTGCGCTACAAAGTAAAATAAATCCCCATTTCCTGTTTAACGCCCTGAACGCAATTTCATCGTCGGTGCGGCTGAATCCAGACACTGCGCGCCAGCTAATTTTTAATTTATCGCGCTATCTTCGCTATAATATTGAATTAAAAGACGATGAGCAGATCGACATCAAAAAAGAGCTGTATCAAATCAAGGATTACATCGCCATCGAACAGGCCCGTTTTGGCGACAAGCTGACGGTTATTTATGATATCGATGAAGAGGTAAGCTGTTATATTCCCAGCCTGCTGATTCAGCCGCTGGTAGAGAACGCTATCGTCCATGGGATTCAGCCCTGCAAAGGAAAAGGGGTGGTCACCATCAGCGTTGCGGAGTGCGGTAATCGGGTACGGATTGCCGTGCGGGATACGGGCCACGGTATCGATCCAAAAGTGATTGAACGGGTCGAATCCAATGAAATGCCGGGCAATAAAATTGGTCTGTTAAATGTGCATCATCGCGTTAAGCTGCTCTACGGCGAGGGCCTCCATATCCGCCGTCTGGAGCCAGGCACAGAGATTGCCTTTTATGTGCCTAATCAGCACTCGCCCGCAGCCGCACCGGCCACATTGTTGCTTTAACCAGGAGTGAAGTCGTGAAAGTCATCATTGTTGAAGATGAATTCCTGGCCCAACAGGAACTTAGCTGGCTGATAAAAGAGCACAGCCAGATGGAGATTGTCGGCACATTTGACGACGGTCTGGACGTGCTGAAATACCTCCAGCACAACCGCGTTGACGCCATTTTTCTGGATATCAATATTCCCTCGCTGGATGGCGTCCTGTTGGCGCAAAACATCAGCCAGTTCGCGCACAAGCCCTTTATTGTCTTTATTACCGCGTGGAAAGAGCACGCTGTTGAAGCCTTTGAACTGGAGGCCTTTGACTACATCCTGAAGCCGTATCAGGAATCACGCATCGTCGGCATGCTGCAAAAGCTGGAAGCAGCCTGGCAGCAACAGCAAACGGGAACCTCGCCTGCCAGTCCGGTGACCCGCGAAAACGATACGATCAATCTGATCAAAGATGAGCGGATCATCGTGACCCCGATCAACGACATCTACTACGCAGAAGCCCATGAAAAGATGACGTTTGTCTACACCCGGCGCGAATCGTATGTGATGCCAATGAACATCACTGAATTTTGCAGCAAATTGCCTGCTTCGCATTTCTTCCGCTGCCACCGCTCGTTCTGTGTGAATCTGAATAAAATCCGCGAGATCGAACCCTGGTTTAACAACACCTACATTTTGCGCTTAAAAGATCTGGAATTTGAAATCCCGGTGAGTCGGAGTAAAGTGAAAGAGTTCAGGCAGTTAATGCACTTATAGCGCAGAGAAAGAGCGATGAAAGAGCCAGGCCTACCCGCAGACCAACAGTTTTTCGCCGATCTGTTCAGCGGCCTGGTATTGAACCCGCAGCGTCTTGGCCGCGTGTGGTTCGCGCCCCAGCCCAGCACGTTACCGTCCGGCAGTTTGTGTATTGACCTTCCGCGCCTCGATATCGTGCTGCGTGGCGAATACAGTAATCAACTGGAAAAACAGCAGCATAGCCTGCCAGAAGGCGACATGCTGTTTATCCCGGCGAAAGCAGCGAATTTGCCCGGTAGCGATAAACCCGTGATGCTACTGAGTCTGGTGTTTTCTCCGGCCTGGCTGGGGCTCTCTTTTTACGATAATCGAACGGCATCGCTGTTACGTCCGATCCGCCGTATTGAGTTACCACATCCGCAGCGCGGCGAAGGCGAGGCGATGCTCACCGCATTAACCCATTTAAGCCGCTCTCCTCTGGCCCAGGATATTATTCAGCCGCTGGTGCTTAGCCTGCTGCATCTGTGTCGTAGCGTGGTGAATACCCGCCCTGACACAGAGCGTCCGCGCGCTGAATTTCTCTATCACAGTATGTGTAACTGGGTGCAGGATAACTATGCCCAACCGCTGACCCGGGAAAGCGTAGCGCAGTTTTTTAATATCACGCCCAACCACCTGTCAAAAGTGTTTGCCCAGCACGGCACCATGGGATTCGTCGAGTACCTGCGGTGGGTCAGAATGGCGAAGGCGCGCATCATCTTACAGAAATACCATCTGTCGATTAGCGAAGTCGCACAGCGGTGCGGTTATCAGGACAGTAATTATTTCTGCCGCCTGTTCCGGCGTCAGTTTGGCCTGACGCCGGGAGAGTACAGCGTACGTTTTCAGTCAGCACGTTAAGTGAGACAACACCAACAGGTTAGTAATATCCGTTTGCATCGTTGTAAAATAACGGCATGTAGCTCCCCCTGCAGGCTTACTCAATAAAGTGAATATGCGATGAAAAACAGACGTGCACTCTCCCTGATGTGTTTTCAGATGCTGGAATCAGGTGCGGATCGTCAGACCGTGAAAAGAGCCCTTACCTCCCGCCGTGTTAAAGCTCGCCAGGCGGTGGTTCTGCTCTGTAAGCAAGAAATGACGCTCTTAAGAGCCGGGAAACTGCCGGTGCCAAACGCGCCACATTGATGATGTCGCTTTCCGGTCGCGTTCATCCAGCCTGCAACCAGATCGTCGCAGGCTGGAGAGCGCTCTTTCAATGAAGCTTAAAACGTCAGTTCCGCCTCCAGCAACGCGAGAATACTGTCGGCATTTTCAGCGGCAAACAACGACTGGCGGAACGGCTTGTTCACCAGCTTACGCGCCAGCTGCGAGAAGACCTTCACGTGGTTAATGCCTTCATCAGCTCCCAGCGTCAGCATGATAACCAGTTCCACTTCGCCCATCTCTGACTGCCAGTCAACGGGATGAGCAAGCCGGGCAATACTGATGCTGGAATGGCGGATCCACTGGGACTTAGTGTGCGGAATAGCCACACCAAAACCGACAGCAGTGGTGACTATCTCTTCGCGCTGCCAGATATCTTCCTCCAGCTCAAACGGATGTTCAGTTCGCCCATTAACACCAAGATTGCCGCACAGAAACTGAATCACCTGCTCTTTGTTACTCAGAGATTCACCAACAAAGATGTTCTCCCGCGCCAGCAGCGGACGCACGTCTTTCTGCGGTGCAAACTGGTTGAGCAGATCTTCTATCTCTTGAGCGCTACGGCACTCACAGGCCCGTATGGCGAGTTCACGGCATGCCTGGCCCTCCAGTTGACGAAGCTGACTTTTCACCGCCGGAATACGTGGACTGCTCATGCTCAGCTCGTCGAGTCCTAAGCCCAGCAGCAGCGGTAAATAGCGTCCTTCGCCCCCCAGTTCGCCGCAAATGCCCACCCATTTACCACGTTCGTGCGCCACGCGGACAATCTGCTGCAACATTCGCAGGAACGACGGCGTAATCGGGTTGTACAACGGCGAAACGCGCGGGTTATTACGATCGACGGCGTACAGGTACTGGGTCATGTCGTTTGAACCAATACTGAAGAAATCCACCTCATCGCAGAAATGGTCGATGATGTAACACACCGACGGCACTTCAACCATAATCCCCAATGAAATTGTCGGAGCATGGCGTAAACCGTCGGCTTTCAGTGCCACCAGCGCTTTTTGCAGTTCGCTTTTTACCCACAAAATCTGGTCAAGGCTGTGCACCATTGGGATCATCAGCTGCGCATTGCCGAAGGTTGCCGCACGTAAGATGGCGCGCAGCTGCGTGCGAAACAGCCCGGCAAACTCTGGATAAATTCGCACCGCGCGGTAGCCCAGGAACGGATTCTCTTCCTGCGGAATATTGAGGTAACGGATATTTTTATCCCCCCCAATATCCATGGTGCGAAAGATTACCGGCTTGTCGCCCGCGGCCAATAAGACCTGCTGGTAGGCTTCAAACTGTTCCTGCTCGTCGGGAGCGCTGTCGCGGTCCATAAACAGCATTTCAGTACGAAACAGCCCAATCCCTTCCGCGCCATTGGCAAACGCCCCCGGCGCTTCCAGCGCGGTACCGATATTCGCTGCAACGTCAATACGCTGATTATCTTTGGTCAGCGCGGGCTGGGCGGCATCCAGCGCCTGCCGCCGCTGGCATTCATCGGCCAGCTTCTGCGCAATCGCGTAATAACCGCGAACCGCATCGTCTGGATTGATGGCCAGTACCCCACAGCGGGCATCCAGTACCGCATGCTGGCCTGCATAGCGGCTAATGGCCTCCAGCGGCAAGCCGCTAAGCACCGGTATAGCCGACGCGCGAGCGAGGATCAGGGTGTGCGAGGTGCGCCCTGTTTTCTCCAGGATCATGCCTGACAGATGCTGCAAATTGAGGCTTAAAAACTGGCTGGGCGTCAAATCCTCAGCGACCAGAATCGTCGGCTTATTCAGCACCAGCGCATTGCGCGGACGTCTTTCAGGCCAGGTGATGTGCAGCAGCTGTTCGCTGATATCACGGATATCGCTAACGCGCTCGCGCAGGTAATCGCTACCGGAGGCCGACAGCTTGTCGCACACCTGCTCCATATTGGCGATAATCGCCGCCCCTAACCCCAGATGCTGCTCCCGCATTAAGCGACGAATATTCCCGGCAAACTCGTCGTCCTGAATCAGAGACAGATGGGCGCTGAGGATGGTTTTACTCTCACCCTCACGCTCGCGCAGTTGCTGATTGAGCTGTTCGGCAAGCGTCGCCAGACTATGCTCCAGCCGGGTATTGTCTTCCGCACTCGGCGCAATTGCGCGATAGCTTTCCAGATTATCGCTCTGCCAAAGCGTGAGCGAACCCGCCCCTACGCCCCCTGCCAGTACGGTGCCATAAAGAAGGTCTGGGTTGAGGCGAATCAGCGAACGCGGCAACGGATGTGCCGCCAGTTCCGCCAGCGTCGGCTGAACGCTGTCGCTGTCAATAAACCGGTGCAGGAGGTACTCCTCCAGTGCTCGCCGGGCCTGTTCTTCATCGCGACCGGTGATGGTTAAGCTACAACTGTCATTAAACAGCGTCCCGGTGCCAATCAGCGCCAGCGAACTTTTCGCATCTGCCCTGGCGTTCTGGCGATGGTTAAGAAATATCACCTCACTTTGCCACTGGCTGCATTGCTCTTTCAGCTCCCACGCCGGACGCGCATGCAGGCCATTGGGTAACGGGCAAAGAAATTGAATCGTTAGCATAACAACTCCTGTTTAGCGCGAAATCAGCACCTGAAATCCGTCAGATGAACCACGGTTTCGCACGTAAGATGTGAAAGAAGAGCCGACAACAACTGCTGCGTCTGGATGATGTCACGGCAGTCGGCAATCGACGCCGCGCAGTGTCCATGCCGCGTAGCTGGCCCCATGACAACCGTGGGGATCCCCGTGCCGCTTACGTGCACCGCCCCGCCGTCAGTGCCGCCGTTACTGAACATGTCAAGCTGCAGGGTAATACCCGCATCGGTGGCCACGCTTTCAACCCACGCGGTCAGCTTTGGCGAGGCAATCAGCGATTTATCGCTTAACACCAGCATCGGGCCATTACCAATCTGCCGATGGTTGGCCGCACCATGATCAAAGTTTTTGGCCCAGCAGGCGGTATCCAGCACGATCGCCACATCCGGGGCGACCGCACGTGCTGCTGTTTGTCCTCCGCGCAGTCCCACTTCTTCACTGGAACTGGCCACCAGCCAGACCTCACATGGGAGAATGGCGTTATGCCATTCGCGCAGCAGCGCCACCAGCAAATAACATCCAAGTCGATCATCAAAGGCTTTGCCCATGACTCGCTGGTGCGGCAAAACCTGAAACGTCGTGTCAAATGTGACGCGATCGCCAGGGCGTACGCCGGCCTGAAGTACCTCGTCATAAGACCGCGCGCCAATGTCCACCTGCAGCGCACTGACGTCATTACCGCTGCGCTCTCCGTCGAGCAGACCGGGAATTTTGCTCTCTTCACGGGTAGTGATCCGCACCGGCTGCAATTGCCTGGCCGCCATACGCACATTTCCCACCGGCAATACATCGATCGCTCCTTCGCTGGAAATACTGCGCACGATAAATCCCACTTCATCCATATGCGCGCAGATCATTACCTTCGGACCGGTTGATTCATTCAGACGGATCAGCACCGATCCCAGGCCGTCAAAGCGCACCTCTTTATGCAGACGATCCGCCTCTTCAAGCAGGATCTGCCGCACTTCCTGTTCTGAAGAGGCGATCGCGTCCGCCTCACTCAGCGCCTTCAGTAGCGATAAGTCCATTACGCTTCTCCCGTGTGTAACAAAGTCTTCGCCATGGTGTAGAGCACCTCGCCGCCGTCTGGCGTAACCAGCACCACGTCCTCAATACGCACGCCTCCCTGCCCCGGCAGATAAATACCCGGCTCAACGGTGAGCAGCATGCCAGCCGCCAGAAGCGTCGCGTCGGTGGGGGAAAAACGGGGATTTTCATGCACCTCAATGCCGATAGCGTGTCCGGTATTGTGACCAAACTCATCACCATAGCCCGCCTGCGTAATGACCTGCTTGGCTGCGGCGTCAACCTCATGGCAACGCCGACCTGGTCGAATTGCTGCCACCGCCGCCCGCTGCGCCGCCAGGACAATCTGATACACGGAAAACAGCGGGCTTTCTTGCGCTGGCTGGTTTGCGTCTGGGATGCGAAAGGTTCTCGTCATATCCGAACAATAGCCCTGATACTGCGCACCAAAATCCAGCGTGATGAACTCACCCGCCTCGACACGCTTGTCGCTGGCTTTACCGTGCGGCAGCGCGCCGCGCCAGCCGCTGGCGACAATGGTGTCAAAAGAGGGTTTGTCTGCACCGAGCGTGCGCATGTACCACTCCAGTTCAGCGGCGATTTCGCGCTCACTGAGCCCAGGTTGAATAAAGCGGCGAATATGTTCAGCACTAAGGTCAGCTATCCGGCAGGCTTCGCGAATGCAGGCTATCTCCTGCGCCGTTTTTACCTGCCGGAGCACATCCGGCACGGCACTCACTAGTCGGGCACGCAGTTTGCCCGACCATCCATTCACCGTATTCCAGCTTACCTGCTCGCCTTCAAATCCCACCGTCTGCAGCTTTTCGTCAGCAATAATGTGATTCACCCGTGAATACAGCGTCTGCGCGCCATCAAGTAGATGGATCTGATAGCCCTGAGTACGCGTAGCAACATCGGTGTAGTAACGGGCGTCGACCAGAATATGCGCGCTTTGATGGCTGATAAACACAAACCCTGAACCGCTGGAGATCCCCATATGCGGCTGTTTATTCTGCCGCGATGACAGCAGCATCGCATCGAGATGTTGCGCCGTTAGCCAGTCACGCAGCGAGGCAAGTAAGCTCATGGTCACAATCCTTCTAATCAGAGGCTTTCAATCAGCAATTTGCCTTTGCGGTACATCATGTTGCGCAGGAACACCACCATCAGCGCCGTAATCACCGCACCTAACAGGATCCCCGCCATATAGACGCCGAGGTTAGTGACCAGCGGCCATGCCCAGATGGCCGATTCCGGGAACCACTGCACCGCCCCCAGCCAGACGGCAGCCGTCGATCCGACAATAGCGCCAACCATATAGGATGGAATTGCCGTGATGGGGCTTTCCAGTACGAACGGGATCGCCCCTTCGCTGATGCCCATAAACGCGAGGAACATTGCCGTTTTCCCTTGCGGGTAGAGCTGTGCGCTGAACAGGCGTTTGCCGGTTAAGCGTCGGTCGAGAAGCGTAGCCAACCCGAGGCCAATTGGAGGAATCACGATGGCAATAGAGCGTGCGGTTACTGGCAGAACGTGATCGGTAGTAAAGCTGAAGGCGACAAATCCTGCGGCTTTATTAATCGGACCGCCGAGGTCAATCGCCGTTGCCGCAGAAATCCCCATCGCGTACATCAGCGTGCCTTTCTCTCCAGCCGCCGTCAGCAGAGAACGAATTCCGCCGTTGATCCACCCGCCAAACGGCGTTATCACGTAATACATCGCCAACATGACGAAGATCGCGGAAAGAATGGGCAGTAAAAAGGTGGTTTTGAATGCCAGCAGGAAATCAGGCAACTGGATTTTTTGGTTCATCCACTTCACCAGATACCCGGCGACAATCGAGATAATCAGCGCGCCAATAAAGGTTGACGGGACGGGGGCACTGGTTGCCCATTGCAGCGTCGCTGGGTCAAAATTCAGTATCTGTGTGGGCTGAGTAGACATCAGTCCACCAATGAACCCCGCCGGAAACGCCAGCTTACCGCCGATAGAGTTGGCGACAAACGCGGCAAACATCGGAATAGCAAAACCAAACAGCACGCCGCCAAAAGATTGCGACAGCCAGGCAAACTTCAGTAATGAGAGATTAAAACCGCTGAATTTTCCGCTGTTCAGTGCATCCATGATGCCGGTGTCAGCAGGTATATCGAGCCAGCTATAGGCGATCAGTTGCGAGAAGGCGAGAATTACCCCGCCCATAATTAACGTCGGTACCATGCGCGAAATACCCGACATCACATGCTGCGGAAGTTCGCCCCAGAAGCTATTGCGGGAGGCCGGTGGATTTTTTATTGCCGCTGCCGCACCAGATGCGCCAGGCACAACGGTTGCACTGCGTTTTTTAATGGCCATACGTAATTCCCTGTCGATGATTATTGTTGTTCAGCGGCAACCATCTCTTCGATCTCTTTGATGATGCCGGCTGCATTTTTTATCGCGTCCTGTAACGTAATTTCGTAGACGTCACGCGACTCAAAACGCTCGTTATCTTCCGGAGTAACGGCAACAGAATGGATGATCAACGTTGCCTCTGCGATATCCTGCGCCGTCAGGCGATTTTGAATTCCGTCCGCACCCTGGGTTTCAATTTTCACTTCATAACCCGCTTCAACCGCGGCTTCTTCCAGCGCCTGAGCCGCCATAAAGGTATGGGCCAGCCCCATTGGGCACGCGCAAACGGCAATCAGTTTTTTGCTCATAATCATTTCCTCGTAATAGTTAACGAGTGAAATTATGGTCCGGGGAAAGTAACGACCGTTATCAGACAAATAATGCTTTTACTGGACAAATAATCCCGCCATTCGGAAATGTGACGAAGGTCGGAAAGGCGGGCGGCAGGAATAAAAAAACCGCGTAATAAACGCGGTTTGCGGGATATATGTAAGCCGGATAAGCGCTGTGCACCGTCCGGCGTTGGTCTTACAAAATATGGCCCAGCGTCTGGCGCAGATGCGCACCGGAACCAAGCAGGCCCGGGTTATCATGCACGATCAGATATACCGGAATATCCTGTACGTAGGCTTTAAAACGCCCCTTATCTTCAAAACCACCACGGAAACCCGAAGCTTTAAAGAAGTCGAGGAAGCGCGGTACGATGCCGCCAGCGATGTACACACCGCCAAACGTGCCCAGCGTTAACGCCAGATCGCCGCCAAAACGCCCCATGATGACGCAGAACAGCGACAGCGCGCGACGACAGTCGATACAGGAATCAGCCAGCGCACGCCCGGTGATATCCTTCGGCTGCAGATTTTCCGGCAGGCGCCCGTCTGATTTGACGATGGCGCGATACAGATTAACCAGCCCCGGACCTGACAGTACACGCTCTGCGGAAACGTGACCAATTTCCGCACGCAGGACCTCAAGGATAATCCCTTCTTCTTCGCTGTTAGGCGCAAAATCCACGTGACCGCCTTCACCGGGCAGGCTCACCCAGCGTTTATCTATATGCACCAAATGCGCCACACCGAGTCCGGTACCTGCGCCATAGACAGCAATCGGCTTGCCTTCAACAGGTTCCGCACCGCCAAACTGGATCAAATGCTCTTTCTTCAGCATCGGGATCGCCATCGACACGGCGGTGAAATCATTGATGATTTCCAGATGGCTGAAGCCCAGATTTTTTTTCATCTCAGCAATAGAGAATGCCCAGGTATGGTTGGTCATTGCCACCCAGTCACCGGTTATCGGACAGGCAATGGCAATACAACCATCCTCAACGCTGACGCTATGCTCATCCAGGTATACGCGTACTACCGCCTCGAGGCTTGGGTAATCCAGCCCGGAATAGGTTTTTGCCTGCGAAATCTCGCCGCTGGCAATGTCGCACAGAGCAAGACGCGCGTTGGTGCCGCCAACATCACCTACTAAAGCATATTTTGTCATTCTTCCACTGCTCCGCTAAAGTCAGAATAAATCTTTGCCACACTGTAAATTCATGGGGGCATAACAACAACGCCCTGAAGGCTGATGCCCGTGGAAAATCGATCCAGATCACATAATTACTTTATCGTTTCAGCACCATTTGCAGCGATGCGGTTGCGCAGGCTGTGCAAACTATGTCTATGACTCTGTTTTAAGGAATAGAATATGCTTCATCCACGAGCCAGAACGATGCTCTTGCTATCAACTCCTGCGCTAATTATTGGTATTGCCTCCAGCCTGGTGTTGATCGTTGTGATGAAAGTGGCGTCCGTTTTACAGCAATTTTTGTGGGAACGCCTGCCCGTTAGCATCGGTATTGCCCAGGACTCTCCGCTGTGGATTATCGGCATGCTGACGCTCACGGGGATTATGGTCGGGTTAGTTATTCGCTACAGCCAGGGTCACGCGGGACCGGATCCTGCCTGTGAGCCGTTAATTGGAATGCCGGTCCCCACCTCAGCAATTCCGGGCCTGCTGGCAGCGCTCATCCTCGGCCTGGCGGGTGGCGTCAGTTTGGGTCCGGAACACCCGATCATGACCGTGAATATCGCACTGGCTGTGGCGCTCGGCAGCCGTATGTTTCCCCGCATTGCTAAGCTGGACTGGACCATCCTCGCCTCTGCCGGCACCATCGGCGCGCTATTTGGCACCCCCGTTGCCGCCGCGCTGGTCTTTTCACAAACGCTGAATAGCTCGGACAATGTTCCCTTATGGGATCGCCTGTTTGCACCGTTAATGGCCGCCGCCGCGGGCTCGCTGACCACCAGTCTGTTTTTTCACCCCCATTTTTCACTGCCCATCGCGCACTACACGCAGATGCACGTGATCGATATCCTCAGCGGTGCGGTCGTTGCCGCCATCGCCATTGCCGCCGGGATGGTGGCTGTCTGGTGTCTGCCGCGTTTACACCATTTAATGCATCGATTGAAACACCCGGTCCTGATTCTTGGGGCAGGCGGCTTAATCCTCGGCATTTTAGGCGTTATCGGCGGACCGCTTACCTTGTTTAAAGGTCTGGACGAAATGCAGCAAATGGCATTTAGCCAGACGCTGGGAGCATCGGATTATTTCATGCTCGCCGTGATCAAATTGGCGGCATTAGTGGTTGCAGCTGCGAGTGGTTTTCGCGGCGGGCGAATTTTCCCGGCAGTATTCGTTGGGGTCGCGCTTGGCCTGATGCTGCACGCCCACGTTGAAGCGGTGCCAGCGGCCATTACCGTCTCCTGCGCGATTCTTGGACTGGTGCTGGTCGTCACCCGTGACGCCTGGCTGAGCCTGTTTATGGCAGCAGTGGTGGTGCCAGATTCCACCCTGCTGCCGCTCCTGTGCATCGTCATGCTGCCCGCCTGGCTGCTGCTGGCGGGCAAACCGATGATGATCGCCGAGCGTACCGATAAGTAGTTAGCCTCCGTTACGCGTTTCCAGCGCACGGGTCACCGTGCGCAATAGCTCAGGAAGATCGGCTTTCGGTAGTACCACCTCAATTAACGACAATCGTTGCGGATGGGACAAACGGGCCAGCACTTCTTCCAGTTGTACCGCCTGCTCCACACGCCAGCACTCCGCCTGACATTCACGACGAAACGCCTGCGGCACCTGCGTCCAGTTCCAGGCGGCGATATCGTTATAGCGCTGATTTGCCCCATGTATAGCCCGCTCCACGGTATAGCCGTCATTATTTAGCAGCAAAATTACGGGAGATTGCCCGTCTCTGAGCATAGAGCCCAGTTCCTGAATGGTGAGCTGCGCCGCACCATCGCCAATAATCAGGATCACCCGGCGGTCCGGGCAGGCGGTTTGCGCGCCAAATGCAGCCGGGAGCGCGTAGCCGATAGACCCCCACAGCGGCTGAACCAGCACCTCCGCTCCACCGGGTAGCATGAGCGCAGCCGCGCCAAATGCAGCGGTCCCCTGGTCGACGAGGATAATGTCATTGGGCGCCAGATATTGCTGCACCGTATGCCAGAAATTTTCCTGCGTCAAAGGTCCCTTCTCAACCTGAATACGCCTAACTGGCGGGCGTTCTGGCGGCAGTGAAAAGGACATCTCCAGACACAGCTCCCGCAAGGTGGTTACCGCCTGCTCCATCGGGACGTTAAACCAACGGTTTCCAATCCGTGAGGCATGTGGCTGCACCTCAATCGTGCGCTCCTGTGGTAACTGTTGCGTAAACCCGGCGGTCAAAGTGTCAACAAATTGTGTGCCAACACACACTATCGTGTCGGCATCTTCTATCGCCTGACGTACATAGTCGCTGCTGGCTCCAGCGCTGTAGGTGCCGACAAACGCCGGATGGCGCTCATCGAATAGCCCTTTGCCCATCAACAACGTGGCGTGGGCCATCGGCGTTTCCGCCATCCAGCGTTGCAATACCGGCTGCAGGCCAAAGCGTTGCGCGAGAACGTCTGCCAGAAGCGCTACGCGCGGGCTGTCCAGTAACCGCTCGCGGGCATGGTAGCGAAACGCTTCTGCCACGCTGCTTTCTGGCTCGCTCAGAGGAACAATCAGGATGTCATTCGGCGGCGTGGTCCGCTGTTTTGCCACATCAGCAGGTAACATCAGATAGCCCGGTCTGCGTTCGATGAGCATTGTTCGCAGCACGCGGTCAATTTCATAACAGGCGTTTTGTTCATCCAGCACTGCGCTGGCCGTCGTCACCGCCTGCTGCATACGATAAAAATGCTGAAAATCACCGTCCCCAAGGGTGTGATGCATCAACTCCCCACGACGTTGGGCACCGCGACAGGGCGCGCCAACAATATGCAAAACAGGAACATATTCCGCATAACTTCCCGCGATACCGTTAATCGCGCTTAACTCACCCACGCCAAACGTGGTGAGCAGCGCCCCCACCCCGGATACCCGGGCATAGCCATCCGCAGCATAAGCCGCATTCAACTCGTTCGCACACCCGACCCAACGTACGCTGGGATGTTCAATCACGTGATCAAGAAACTGCAAATTATAATCGCCAGGCACACCAAAGAGATGGCCAACACCACAGCCTGCCAGCCTGTCCAGCAGATAATCAGCAACGGAATACGGGGTTTGCATGACAGCTTTCCTTCTGACGGTAACCTCATGTTGAGTATCGAAGAACTGTGATGACTGTCCAGGAAAGTCGCTGTGAAGGGGGTGGAAAGCAAGATGTACAGTTTTCATCCCTAAATTTAATTGCAGCTGGCCTTGTGTAAACGTATACACTCAAAGTCACACCTTATCTGACAGGAGGCTATATGGCTTATCAGGCTGCTGAAAATCGTTATCAGACAATGGAGTACCGCCGCTGCGGTCAGAGCGGCCTCAAGCTCCCGATTGTATCACTGGGGTTGTGGCACAATTTTGGTGATACCACGCAGGTCGAGAACAGTCGGGCGCTGTTACAGCGTGCATTCGATCTGGGGATCACCCATTTTGATCTGGCGAATAACTATGGTCCACCGCCGGGTTCAGCGGAGCGAAATTTTGGTCGCATCCTGCAGGAAGATTTTTTACCGTGGCGAGATGAGCTGATCATCTCCACCAAAGCGGGTTACACCATGTGGGAAGGCCCTTACGGGGACTGGGGTTCACGCAAATACCTGATTGCCAGCCTCGATCAAAGCCTGAAGCGTCTGGGGCTGGAGTATGTCGATATCTTCTACCACCATCGCCCCGACCCTGAAACACCGCTCAGAGAAACCATGCGCGCGCTGGATCATATCGTCCGTCAGGGCAAAGCGCTGTACGTAGGCCTCTCTAACTATCCGGCTGAACTTGCCAGGCAAGCGATTGAAATACTGGACGATTTAGGTACGCCATGCCTTATTCATCAGCCCAAATATTCTATGTTTGAGCGTTGGGTCGAAGAGAGCCTGCTGTCGCTTTTACAGGAAAAAGGCGTCGGTAGTATCGCCTTCTCACCGCTGGCTGGCGGGCAGTTAACCGACCGCTATCTGAACGGTATTCCTGCGGATTCTCGCGCCGCAAGCACCAGCCGTTTTCTGAATCCGGACCAGATCACCCCACAAAAACTGGAAAAAGTTCGAGCGCTGAACGCACTGGCAGAGCGACGGGGACAAAAGCTGTCTCAGATGGCGCTCGCGTGGGTTCTCCGGGAAGACAAAGTTACGTCTGTGCTGATTGGTGCCAGTAAACCGGCGCAAATTGAAGATGCCGTCGGCATGCTGGCAAACCGTCACTTTACGCCTGAAGAGTGCGCGGAGATTGATGCCATTCTGAGTCGGTTGAAATAAAGACACATTTATTAACAAAAAGTGCTCTCACTTGCGATTTAAGAGTTGTGGCGATGAAACGGGGCTTTACTGCCCCGTAATATTACGTTAACAGGCCGGCTACGGCTCGATCGTGAAGGAGAGAAAACATGTTCAGGTCACTGATTCTGGCGGCAGTCTTAATGGCTTTTACACCGCTGGCCGCGAACGCTGGCGAAATCACCCTGCTGCCATCAATAAAATTGCAAATTGGCGATCGCGATAATTACGGTAACTACTGGGATGGCGGCCGCTGGCGCGACCGGGATTACTGGCACCATAACTATGAGTGGCGCAAAAACCGCTGGTGGCGTCATGACAACGGCTACCATCGTGGCTGGGATAAACGCAAAGCTTATGAACGCGGCTATCGAGAAGGCTGGAATGACCGTGACGACCATCGCGGTCGTGGGCGCGGCGGTCACGGGCATCGTCATTAAGAAAAGGAACCTGTGGTAACAGAGAATTTTTAACAATGGCAAAGGGTTCCGTTCACCGTATATTCATTGTTTCTCTGAACCCCTCATTCCCGTAACGGGCAAGGGAGGCTCACCGTCTCCCTTGCCACCCAGGCTTCCGGCAGGAAAAATCGTCACTTCGTGATCCATTCGCCTTATGTCGTCTTCCTTCGGATCGCTTCAGTACGCTGACTTTCAGTTCAATCCGTTTCGCTTTAATAAAAAATACCTTTGCAGCTAATCAATCCTTAAGTGACCAGCATTAGCCTGCAGGCTGCTTTTTTATGGTCAAATCCTGCGCTTTTTATTTTTCACTATTTGCCCTTGAGCAAAAAT